>DASXLF010000141.1:0-2712 GCA_036496405.1 Steroidobacteraceae bacterium
CCTCCAGTGTGCGCACGCCGTGCCGGATCCACTGCCACAGCTGCGCCCGGCAGATCTCCGCCGTAGCGGCATCCTCCATCAGGTGATAGAGCGCCACGCACCCATTGCCGCCCAACCATGCCTCCAGGTATTGCACTCCCACCCGTATGTTGTGGCGTATCCCGGCTTCGGTTATCGGCCCCTCCGGCGCCCGCAACAGATCCTCGGCGCGCACCTGCGCGTCTTCGCGTGCTACCGCGAACTGGTTGGGGCCGCGCATGACGCCTTCGAACGCCTGCATGGCGATGGGCGCGAGTCCTGGATGAACAATCCAGGTGCCATCGTGACCGTCGTGCGCCTGGCGCAATTTGTCGGCTCGCACTCGCGCCATGGCCGCCGCGTTGGCTGCCGGATCATGATGAATCGGAGCCTCGGCCGCCATGCCGCCAATCGCGTGGGCGGCGCGCCGGTGGCAGGTCTGGATCAGCAGATCCGTATGCGATTTCAACAACCCACGGTCCATGGCCAGCGCCGATCGATCAGGCAGTATCGCGTCAGCGCGATTGCGGAATATTTTGATGAAACTGAACAGGTAATCCCAGCGCCCGCCGTTGAGACCGGCCGAGTGCTCGCGCAGCTCGTACAGAATCTCGTCCATCTCGAAAGCTGCCGGTATGGTCTCGATCAGCACCGTAGCCTTGATGGTGCCGCGCGCAAGTCCCAGGTGTTCCTGCGCGGCGATAAAAACGTCGTTCCATAGCCGGGCTTCGAGATGGCTCTCCAGTTTCGGCAGATAGAAATAAGGTCCGCTGCCATTGCGCGCCAGAGCCTCGTAGTTGTTGGCCAGATAAAGCGAGAAATCGAACAAGGCCGCCGATACCGGCTCGCCGTGCACGCGCACGTGCTTTTCAGGCAGGTGCCATCCGCGCGGCCGCACCATAAGCGTGGCCGTGTGGGCATGCAGGCAATGGAGCTTGCCGGCGGGACCGGTGTAGGTGATGCGCCGCCGAACCGCGTCGGCCAGATTCAGCTGGCCATTGAGCAGATTGTTCCAGGTCGGCGCGCAGGAATCCTCGAAGTCGGCCATGAAAACCCGCGCCGGAGCGTTGAGCGCATTGATCACCAGCATGCGCTCGGCCGGGCCCGTGATTTCCACGCGTCTGTCCAATAGGTCTCCCGGCACCGGCGCGACGCGCCAGTTGGCATTGCGCAGTTCGGCTGATGCCGGGAGAAAGCCGGGCAATTCACCATGATCGAACGCCACTTGGCGCTGCTGGCGCGCGGCCAACAGTTCCAGACGCCGGCGATCGAATCGGTGATGCAAGTGGATCAACAGGCCCAGGGCCGCCGGCGACAGCACCTCTTCGGCGCGTTCTACGCGACTGGGCGCCACCTGCAGCGCCGCCTCGGCGGTTGCAGGCTGGTAGTCGGCAGCCAAGTGCGCCGCAATTGTCGACCGGGCAGAGTTCATCGGGTGAGCATACCGGCCGGGTTGTGAATATTTGACTTTAGAAACTTCACAATGTTAATTTCACAACGTCATGCCAAATCTCCTACGTAACGGCCATTTTCTCGGCGCCAAATTGCGCAATATCCGCAAGCGCAACGGCCTGACCCTGGAGGATCTGTCGATCCGCTGTGTGCAAGTCGATGCGCAGATTGCCCCGTCGGTGTCCTACCTGAGCATGATAGAAAGCGGCAAGCGCACTCCTTCCAAGGAGCTTCTGGCATTGCTCGCGGGTGTATTCCAACGTGAAGTTGGCTGGTTCCTGGATGAAAGCGCTGACGTGGCGCCGCCAGCGAGCGCGGCGCGCGTTGGCGGCGCGGCGCGCATACCGCTGGAGCCGGGGTTCCTGTTTTCAAAAGAGCTGCTGCAATCCGCCATCCCGGAACTGCTGTCGCAGACCGGCACCAGCGGCCGCCAATTCGCCCATCTACTGATTCGCTCGCACCAGGAGATGTCGCGCAACGATTTTCCGGATCTGGAGCGCAGCGCCGAAAGTGTCGGCAATCGGCGATTTCCGCTGTCGGTGGAGGAACTGCAACAGCTGGCCGCGCATCACGGCCTGAAACTGCGTTGGTTCGAGCGCCGGCCGGTGATGGTGCGCGATCAGGATCAGCAGGTTCGCAGCACCGTGCGGTCCTTCTTCGAGCCTCCCGGCACCATATATCTGAATCGAGCGTTACGTTTAGAGCCGGCACGGCTGAAATTCGACCTGGCCACGCACATCGGACACAAGGTGCTGCACGGCGGCGATGGCATGAAGTCCCCACACGCCACCGGCGGGGAAATGGGCGGCAGTCCCGAGGGCGGCTCGGACATCGCCGGTCTGCGAGCCCAGGATGTGCTGCATGCCTGGCGTGACTTCGAATGCAGTTTCTTTGCCGGCGCCCTCCTGTGCCCGAAAATTCCGTTCCGAAGATTCCTCGCGCGCGAACGCTATCGCGTCGAATCAGCGGCGAAGCTCGAACTCACTCCGGCAGTGGTCATGCGCCGCATGACCAAAGTTTCGCCGTATCCTTATTGGCACTTTTTCGATGCCTATCCGCCCGGCTATTTGCGTGCTGTCTATCGCGGCAACGGCATACCGCTGCCCTGGGGCAACATGGCGCGCGCTTCGGATCCGTGTCCGCAGTGGGCGGTATTTCGCATGATCGGCGGCCACCAGAAGGAGTCCGGCTCGCAGATATCCGTGTTACGTGACCAGGAGCGATCGCTGCTGTACTGCTGCT
>DASXLF010000142.1:0-1697 GCA_036496405.1 Steroidobacteraceae bacterium
AGAAGCGCGCCTGGGCAGCATCCGCCTCGATGAATCGCTCGCGAAACTCCGGCCCGACTTCATAGGAGGCCTGACCGATGCAGGGTCCGATGGCTGCGCTGATGCGCGAAAGCACCGCACCCTGGCGCTGCATCTCGGATAGGGTTTCTTCCAGCACGCCGTCGAAGGCGCCGCGCCAGCCGGCATGGGCGGCACCGACCACCCGCGCTTGCGCATCCGCAAACAGCACCGGCGCACAATCGGCATGAAGAACGCCGAGGCCGATACCCGGCACTCTCGTCACCATGGCATCGACCTGGGGCGTATCGCCGCGCGCCCAAGGCCGGTCGACGATGGCCACGCGCTTGCTGTGGGTCTGCCAGGCGGTGACGAGCCTGGCGGGATCGAGATCGTTGCTACGCATCGCCCGTGCGCGGTTCTCCGCCACGCGCTCGCCGTCATCGCCGGAACCGAAGCCGCAATTGAGCGAGGCATAGATGCCTTCGCTGACACCGCCGGCGCGGCCGAAGAAGCCGTGGCGAATGCCGGGCAGGCCGCGAAGATTTGCCGCTTCGATCATGTCAGTTCGGCAAAGCCGGGCGGAACCGGCAGGCTGGGTGACGACAGCGCCATCGCTTTGAACAACGTTCCCATTTCGCGCGCATCCAGCAGGCGCCGGCGCGCAGCGTCGATCTCGCGTGCCTGCGCCGGCGTCGCGCGGGCCTTCAGGCTCGCGGCACGCGCATCGAGGCCGAGGCGCTGCAGGAATTCGCCCTGGGGCAATGGCCCATGGGCGGCAGCACCAGCTGAAGTGGCGGCGCCGAGCAGTCCGGCAAAATCGACATGAGCCGAGAGATCGGCGCTGCCCGGATCGGCGAGCACGTCCACCGGCTGATGCTGGCGCACGGCTTGCAGGCTTTCGCCGGGCAGGCTCTGAGCGCTGCCGTAGTCGACGATCAATGCTGCCCCGCCATGGGCGGCAAGGCGCCGGCCAAGCTCGCCGGCGAGCGCAATGGCCGCCGGCGAAACTTCCGCCGCCTGGCCGCCGCGCTGGCGCTCGCTGAGCAGCGCAAAACTGGGCCCGGGATGGGCCGAAGCGAAGACGAGCTTCCCGTCATTGGCCGCGACCATGCGTTCCTGCCAGCCCTTTGGCCCAAGCACGAATTGATGCACCGGCAGCGCATCGAAGAACTCATTGGCGACCAGCAGAAGCGGTCCTTCGGGAATCTCGCTGAAACTGTCATGCCAGCTCGGATGGTGGGCTGCCAGGACGGAAGCCTGGCGCTCGCGCAGATGCGGGCTCGTCTCGACCAGATGCAGGCGCATCGCCTGGCCGAAGGCAGGACGTATGCGCGCAGCCCGCAGCGCATCGGCCATCAGCGTGCCGCGCCCGGGGCCGAGTTCCACCAGCAGGCAGGGTGAGGGGCTGCCCATGGTCTGCCAGACTTCTACACACCAGAGGCCGATCATCTCGCCGAACATCTGGCTTACTTCCGGTGCGGTGATGAAATCGCCTGCGGAGCCGAAGGGGTCGCGGCGCTGGTAATAGCCATGCACGGGATGGCCGAGAGATTCGGCCATGAATTCCGCAACGGTGATAGGCCCGGTCAGGGCGATGCGCCGCGCCAAAAGCTCCGCCAGCGTCGTCACCGGACCGTGCGCCGCGCGCGCCAGATGAAGATGAAGCCAAAGGCCAGCATGGGCAGCGACAGCAACTG
>DASXLF010000143.1:0-2710 GCA_036496405.1 Steroidobacteraceae bacterium
TGCCTCCCTCGGCGGACACGTTGTAGTCCTGAAACGGGGAAACCAGCGCCATCTCCGCTTTGCCCTGCGTGGCCTGTTGCCATTCGGTAAAGCTCCCCGCGGCCACGGGCAAATAGGGGTGAGGATTGGAATGGTCGGATTGGGCCTCATACAGCATCGCGAGGCGGTCGGGATCCCGATACGGCAGCGGCTTGAGCAGAACGCTGCGGACCACGGTGAAGATCGCCACATTGGCCCCGATCCCGAGCGCCATGACGACGATGGCGATCACGGCGAAACCTGGTGTCCTGACGAGCGTGCGGGCGCTGTAGCGTACGTCGCGCAGAAGCGACTCCAACCATGCCCAGTTCCAGTGGGCGCGGGCCTGATCGCGCAGCAGCGCCGGATTGCCGAAGGCACGCAGAGCGGCGCGGCGGGCTTCTTCAGCGTTCATGCCGGCGGCGAGGTTTTCCGCGATCTGGCGCTCGAGGTGGAAGCGCAGTTCGTCATCGAGCTGCGCACCGGCGCCACGGCGGCCGGCAAGCATGGCGATTTTGATCCTGAGGAGATTGAACCACCGCATGAATGAGCTCCTGGCTGCTTGGGTTTCCCGAGTCGATTGAGAACAACCGTAGATCCTTCGACTTCAGTTGGCGCACGACATGTGCCAACTTCCGCTCAGGATGACAGCGTCAGACGAATGCCGAATGACCTAACGCCTAATGCCTTAATCCCTCGCCGCCTGCCTTATTCCGTGCGCAGCGCCTGCACCGGATCCACGCGCGATGCCCGCCAGGCAGGAAAGAGGCACGCCAACGCGGCTACAAATAGCAATGTCCCCGACACGGCGGCGAACACGAGCGGATCGAGCGGGCGGGTTTCGTAGAGCATGGTGCGCATCAGGCGGGTGGCTTCGGCGCTGGCGGCCAGACCCAGCAGCAGTCCAATCAGCGCCGGGCGCAGGCCGTCGGAGAGCATCTTGCCCAGCACGTGTTCGCGGGGAGCGCCCAGCGCCAGTCGAATTCCGATTTCGCCCGTGCGCTGCGCCGCCATGTAGGACAGCACGCCGAACAGACCCACCGCGGCGAGTATCAATGACAATGCGGCAAAGCCGACCAGCAGCGTAGTGTCGAAGCTCTGGTCCACGGTGGACTTGCCCAGCAACTGGTTCATGGTGAGCACGTCGGCCACCGGCAGATCGCGATCCAATTCCTGGATGGCGCGCTGCACGGGCATTGCAAGCTGCTCTACATCGTGGCTGGAACGGATGACGAGCGTGCCGTAGTTTTCGCGCCCTTCGGTCAGCGGGTAGTACTTCGTCGGCCGCGGCGTTTCACCCATCTCAAAGCGCGTATCGCCCACGATGCCGATGATGGTGTAGGTCTTGTCGTTGGTGTTCAGATGCTTGCCGAGCGGCTCCTCGCCGGGGAAATACTTTTTCGCAAAGCCCTCGGTGATGATGATCTCGTTGGCTTGATCGAGGCGGAGGCTGGGGTTGAAGGTGCGCCCGCGCAGGAGGGGAATGCCCATGGCCATAAAGTAACCGGCATCGGCGGTGCGATCCAGCGCGTAAATTCCGGTACCCCTGGGCAGCGGCGGGTGTTCGACAACCGTGAAGCTGCTGTCTTCCCAATAGCCCTGCCCTGGAACTGCAGTGACGAGGCCGGCTGCGTCCACTCCGGGAAGTGCGCGAACGCGCGCCAGCATCGCGTCGAAGAAGTTGACCGGCGCGGGTCCGGGCGTTTTGTAGCGCGCGCCGGGAAGCCCGATCTGCATGGTGAGCACGTTTTCTGTCGCGCATCCCATGTCGGCGGAGCGCAGGCGCTGGTAGCTCTTCAGCAGCAGCCCCGCGCCGATGAGGAGCACCACGGTGAGACCGACTTCAAGCGTAAGCAGCACCCGACGCAGGGTGGCGCGGGACTGGCTGCCGCTGGCGTTTCGCGAGGATTCATGCAGCGTGGCAAGAAGGCGTTTGTCCCCGCCCGTAAGCGCGGAGATGAGTCCCGCGAAAACGGCGCAAAGCGCAATCACGCCGACGGTGAACGCGGCCACCACCGCATCGATATGAATGCTTTCCACGCGGCTCATGTCCTGGCGGGCGTGCGTGAGCCAGAAGATGGCCGCATACGCCAGAAGCAGGCCGAGTGCGCCGCCCGCGGCGGAAAGCAGCACGCTCTCCATCAGACGTTCGCGCAGCAGGCGCAGGCGGCCGCCGCCCAGGGCAGTGCGGATGGCGAGGTCCTTGCGGCGCGCCACGGCGCGGGCCACCAGCAGATTGGCCACGTTGATGCACGCGATCAGCAACAGGCACCCGGTGGCCGCCAGAAGCACGTACAGCGGCCGCTTGAGCTCGCCCACCATGTGATCGAGCAGAGGACGGATATTGGCGCCCGGATTCACGAACGCATTGTCGCTGTGCGCCTCGTGCAGCCGGTGGGAGATCAGGCCTACATCGGCCACTCCCTGCGCCGGCGACACGCCCGGCTTCAACCGGCCCACCACGCGGAACATGTGGCTGTCGATCATGGCCATGAGTTTGGCAGGCTTGTCGTGATAAACCGGCGTCCAGATCTGCGTGTCGGGCTCAGGGAAGGCGAACCACTCCGGCATCACGCCAATGACGGTGTACGGCTTGGCGTCGATATAGACGGTTCGGTTGACGATGTCAGGATTGGCACTGAAACGACGCTTCCACAGGCTCCAGCTCAGCAGAACGGTGCCGTTGGCAGAC
>DASXLF010000144.1:0-4572 GCA_036496405.1 Steroidobacteraceae bacterium
ATGATTCGAGTACTTGGTACGCGGATTGCTTTATCCATCCCGTAAGGTTTTCCCCTAACCTTTGCGAGCAACGTTCCCCGGTGTTCGCCCTTAAGGCGCCGCGGCCTAACAGCTTAGCGGCGCTTTTCTTTGGTGGCGTCCTGGCGCCGCGGTTGAATTCCGCCCACGAACGCTCAACAGTTAACTCATGGCCAACGATGATCCGCGTGGTTTGAAATGGCAGGATGGCGCGCGTGCGAGCGCCGGCGCCAGCCCCGGCTCGTTCGCTGGCGCGCTGAGCGAGGTGCGCACGCGGCGTCTGGCCAATGGTCTGCAACTGGTGGTCTGGCCCGACCACAACATTCCCAATGTCGCGCTCCACAACTGGGTGCGGGTGGGCAGCCGCAACGAACACGACGGCGGCACCGGGCTGGCGCATTTCTTCGAGCACATGATGTTCAACGGTACCCGCCGCCGCGCGCAGGGCGAGTTCGACCGGCTCATGGAGGAGCAGGGCGGCAGCAATAACGCCTACACCTCGCAGGATGTCACGGTCTACCAGGACTGGTTTCCCAGCTCGGCGCTGGAGATGGTGTTCGACCTGGAGAGCGACCGAATCGCGAACCTGGCGTTCGATCCGGCGGTGGTGGAGAACGAGCGCAAGGTGGTGTATTCGGAGCGCCGCCTGCGCGTGGATGACAGTAACGCGGCATTGCTCGACGAGCAGATGCAGGCTGCGGCATTCCAGGTGCACCCGTACCGCATCCCGACCATCGGCTGGCCGGCGGATATTCAGTCGTGGACACTGGCCGATCTGCAGACTTTCTACCGCACCTATTACGCGCCGAACAATTGCACCCTGATCCTGGTGGGCGATGTCGAACCCGAGCAGGCGTTTGCGCTGGCGCAGAAATATTTCGGTGCCATCCCGATCGGACGCTCGCCGCCGGCGGTGACCGCGGTCGAGCCGGAGCAGACCGCCGAACGGCGCGTGCTGCTGAAGCGCCCGGGACAGAACCCCATCGTGCAGATCGCCTGGCACGCCATCAGTGCCGCGGATGCGCGCCAACCGGCGCTGAATCTGCTGCAGACCATATTGGTGGGCGGCGATGCCGCACGACTGCATCGCGCACTGGTGGAAGAGCAGGAACTGGCGGTGGCCATCGGCGGCGGCTGGCCGGAAGGCTTCGATCCGCACGTGTTCACCCTGCAGGCCACTTTGCCCGAAGACGGCTCGCCCGAGTCTCTGCGCAGCGCGCTCGACGCGGAACTGGCGCGGCTGCTGCAGAGCGGTGTCAGCGAGGCGGAACTGCAACGCGCCAAGAACATGGTGACCGCGGATTTCTGGCGCGGCGTCTCCACCATCGACGGCAAGGCGCGCATGCTCGGCGACTACGCCGTGCTGCACGGCGATCATCGGCTGCTGTTCTCGGCACCCGACAGCTATGAGTCGGTCACTCGCGCGGACGTGCAGCAGGTGGCGCGCGCGGTGCTCAACCCCACTCGGCGCACATTCGGCATTCTGCAGCCCGTGCCCACATGAAGATTCCGCCGCATCAGCGTCATCGGCTCGCCAACGGCATTCGGCTGATCCTGCTGCCACGTCGCGGCGTGCCCCTGATCGCCTTCGATGCGGTGGTGCGCGGCGGCGCGCGCCTGGACAGCGAGCAGCACGCGGGCCTGGCCAGCATTACCGCGGAACTGCTGACGCGCGGCGCGGGCGCGCGCGATGCCTATGGCTTTGCCGATGCGGTCGAAGGCGCCGGCGGCAGCATGGATGCCGGAGCTCATAGCGAGGCCATCATCGTGCACGGACAGTTCCTGGCGCGCGATCAGGCCTTGATGCTGGAGCTGCTGGCCGATGCCCTGCAACGTCCGTGCTTCGAGGAAGCGGAACTCGAGACCGTGCGCAATCGCCGAATCGAATTCATCAAGGCCGCCAAGGATTCCGAGCCGCAGAGCCTGATCGGCAGCTACGGGCGCGCGCTGCTGTTCGGTGGGCATCCGTTCGGGCGGCCGATCAGCGGCAGTGAGCAAAGTCTTGCCGCGCTCACGCGCGAACACGTGTGGCAGTTCTATGAACAGCACGTGGGCGCCGATCGCCTGACCCTGGTGTTCGCCGGCGACTTCGAGCCCGAGGCGATGCTCAGCGCGGTGACCCAGAGTTTCGAAGGCTGGCGCACGGCGCGCTCGCCTTTGCCGCCGCTGCCTGCGCCCGAGCGCGAACGCGGGCGCAACGTATTGCTGGTGGATGCTCCAGGCGCCACCCAGACTTATTTCTGGATCGGCAACGTCGGCGTCGCGCGCAGCTATGCCCGGCGCGCCGCGCTCGAGATCACCAACACCGCCTTCGGCGGCAGCTTCGGCTCCATGCTCATGCAGGCGCTGCGGGTCAAGAATGGCCTGACCTATTCGGCCGGCTCGAGTTTCCGCCGCGGCAGCGTGCCGGCGGAGTTTGCCATCAGCTCCTTCACCCAGACCGCCAGCACCCGCCAGGCGGTGGAACTCGCGCTCACCACGCTCGATACGCTGAAGGTCGAAGGCGCCAGCCAGCGCTCGATCGATTCGGCGCGCAGCTACATTCTTGGCCAATATCCGCTGGCGTTCGAAACTTCCACGGACTGGGCGGCGGCGCTGGCGGAACTGGATCTGTACGGCTTGCCGGACAGCTATATCGACGGTTTCGCCGATGCGCTGCGCCAGGTGGACGCCGGGCAGTCGCGGCAGGTGGTCGCCGATGCATTTCCCAACAGCCAGGACGTGGACATTGTGCTGATCGGGGATGCCTCGCAGATCCGGCGTGAGGCCGCAAGCTGGGGTGCCTTGCGGGAGATGCCACTGGCGGCTCCCGTGTTTCAGCCCGTTATGTAACGATTGCTCCGCAGTCGAATTGCTGCTTATAAGCTGCGCTAATGAGCTCGTCCGTTACACCGCACCTGGACCCAGCGCTGGTCAGCGACTGCCATGAGCACGGCTTCACGAGCGTGCCGCAGATTTCAACGCCCGAGGAACTGACGCTGTTGCGCTCGGTGTTCGAGCGGCTGTTCGCGCAGTGCGCCGGCCGTCGCGAAGGCGCGCAATACGACATGCTCGGACACGATGGCGAGGGGGCCGAACAGCGTCTGCCCACGATCCTGAATCCGGTCAACTACGCACCGGAACTGCGCCGTCTGCGCTGCCGCGACCATGCCGCGGTGATTGCGCGAGCGCTTCTGGGGCCGGGCGCGACCGCGACCTTCGAGCACGCCATTCTGAAACCGCCGCGACAAGGCGCGGCGACGCCGTGGCATCAGGACGAAGCATCGGGCGACGATTTTGGTTTTCCTTATCCACGCCTGAGCATCTGGATGCCGCTGCAGGACGCCACCATCGACAACGGCTGCATGTGGTTCAGCCCGGGCTCGCATCGACTGGGTGTCCTGCGTCACCGTTCGCCCGACAATGATCCACGCGTGCACGCGCTCGAGTGTGTGGGAACATTCAACGCCGGGCAGGCCGTCGCCTGTCCGATACCCGCCGGCGCGGCGACCGCGCACCTGGGGCGCACCTTGCACTTCGCCGGCCCCAACCGCTCGGACGGCCCGCGCTGCGCCTACATTTTCACGTTCGAAGTGCCTGCCGAGCGGCCGCGCGAGCGGCGCCAGTTCGAGTGGAACACCGGCAAGCAGCCGGCGAATCAGCTGCGCAAGCGCCAGTGGCAGCGCCGCGGTGGGATTCTGGTTGAGGCCGCTCGGACGCTGCGCGCCGGCGTGCCCTGGCGTCGCGTGGCGAGCCGGCTGTTGTTTGAGCTGCGGCGCGCCCTCCGGGGCAGCGGCGCCTGAACCGCTCGCCATGACGGCCGCAGCCATTCGCGTCATCCTGGTCGATCCTCTGCTGTTCACTGCCCCGTATGACGCCGCCTTGACGCAAGGCCTGCTGACGGCGGGAGTCGAGCCGCTGTGGGTGACGGGGCCGGCGCGCTGGAGCGATCAGAACGAAATCCCGCGTCAGTTGCTCGCAGAATTATTCCATCGTCCAGTCGACAACGTCCGCCGGCCGAGGTTGCTCAAGGCGGCGCTCGGCGCGATGGCCCATGCCACCGGTCTGATGCGGCTGGTCAGATACGCACGAGCGCTGCGCCCCGACATCGTGCACTTTCAATGGCTCATCGTCCCCGTACTCGACTGGGTGGCGATCTGGTTCATCCGGCGTCGCTGCCCGGTGGTAATCACCGTGCACGACACGGTGCCGGTCAGAACGTACGGCAGGCTGTTGTCGGCACTACAGGCCTGGGGCTTGAATGCGGCCATCGGCAGCGCCAATCGCGTCATCGTTCATACCGTCGGCGCCAGACAGACGCTGATCGGCAAGGGCATTGCCGCCGAACGCATCGTGGAAATTGCACACGGGCCTCTGCGGCTAAACATCGCCGCAGCGGATATCCCGGCTGGTGACGGGCGCTGGACCTTGGTGCTGTTCGGCGAACTGAAACCCTACAAAGGCCTCGAGGTGCTGGTCGATGCCGTGGCTAAAATCCCGGCGGCGCTCGTGCAGCAGGCGCACGTGATCATCGCCGGCCGGCCGTGCATGGATCTGCGCGCCATCGAAGCGCGC
>DASXLF010000145.1:0-1641 GCA_036496405.1 Steroidobacteraceae bacterium
GGCTTGCGCGATCATTCCGGCGAGGTGCGTGACCGCCAGTCGCGGGTTCAGCGTGTGACACACGATCCCAACGCCCATGGCGCCATACCAGCACTCCAGATGCGACTGGGTGTTCCACGCCATCACGGCGAGATTGTCGCCCTGCGCCAGACCGAGCGAGAGGAGCGCGCCGGACAGGCAGCTGCTGCGATCCCGCAGCGCCGAATAGCTGATCCGGTACCTGGCTCCGCCGCTGCCACCGGTCACGACTTCGGTGGCACCGTGCCACCTGGCCGCATGCTCGATGAAGCGCTCCAGCGTGAGCGAATACGGCTGCATCGCACCGACCCGCGCAGCGGCGAGCATCACTCCGCCGTGCCGGCAAAGGCAGAGAAGCCGATGTCCAGTCGCCAACCCCGCCCGTGCTTCAGGCGGTCCGCCACCAGTGAATCGGCGAAAGCAAATGCGCCGGCCCGGAGATCTCGAGCGGCGGACGGATGATCATCGAGATCGAGATAGCCGTGTTGACTCGGAGTGAAGCGCGGCCATGGCGGCTGACCGGATGCCCTCGGGACGCCATCGCGGACGAAGGAGGTCCAGTAGCCCATCATGGCCTGCGAGAGCCGCAATTCCGTGTCCGTGAGGGGCGGACGCGGCCAGTTTGGCCCGAGCGCCGCGGAGGGCCCGACTTGGCCGAAGACGTAGGGCAGCTCGCTCGCATGGAAGGCCGCGAGGTCGCGAGCGCGCTCCGCCGGTGTGCTGTGCCGGAAAAAGTACAGATAGGCGGGTTGTCCCGCGGCTGCCTGTTGCCGCGCCAGATACTGCGCTGCCCAGCCGTACAGCCCGTCCCGGATCGAAGCCATCACGTCGGCCTTCGGATCCGTTCCGGGGTAGACGGCCAGAAACTCGGCGGCTCTGGCGCCAAAGCGCCGGCGCACGTCCGCTTCATACGCGGACGGACTGTCTGGTGCCTTCGGCATCAGGAATGGCAGGGAGCGGATCTCTCCCTCGTTGAAACCGGCCAGCACCGGCACTCTTGCCTGCTCGCCGCGCGCGAACGTGTCCGCCAGTTGCCGTTTCAGCACGACGGCATCGATCACGGGCTCCGGTTGCCACCCGGTTTTGAGCCCGGCCTGAAACAACGCCACCAGATCGGCCGCGCGGAGTGTCGCGGCGTTCGATGCCCCCACGAGTGTGGCCAGCTCTGCGCCCGCTGCTTCGGCGGAAGGCAGGCCGTACGTTTCGTCGTGCAGCGCGCGGTACGACGGCATGTAGCCGCTTTCCACGATAGCCCTGATGAACACGCCGCGCGCTGGCGGACTCGCGAGCAGCGCGATGACGCTGAGTCCTCCTGCCGACTCACCAGCGATCGTGACCTGCCGGGGATCGCCCCCGAACGCGGCGATGTTGTCGCGTACCCAGCGCAGCGCCTCGATCTGATCGAGGAGCCCGTAGTTGCCGGACAGGCGTTGCGGCGACTCGGCGCTCAGGGCCGGATGCGCCAGATACCCCAGCAGGCCCAGGCGATAGTTGATCGAGACGAAGACGATGCCCTGCTGAGCCATCCTGACGCCGTCGTACAGAGGCTCGGAGCTGCTGCCTCCCACCAGCGAGCCGCCGTGAATCCAAACCATGACTGGCAGGTGCCGCGCACCGGAGGGC
>DASXLF010000146.1:0-1791 GCA_036496405.1 Steroidobacteraceae bacterium
CCGAGACCATGATCATGTTGTTGGAGGATGTCATCGAATCGCTGTATGAGCGCGGTATCCGTCAGTTCATACTGCTAAATGGTCATATTTGGAACAACAGTTCACTGGATATTTCCGCGGAGAAATTGCGTGTCCGGCACCGTGATGCGCGCGTGCGTGCCCTCGGTTACGTGACCATGTACCCGGGACCTGAGATCGACGGACACGTCCGCTATGGCCGAGCACTTATGCATGCCAACTACTTCGAAACCTCAGTTATGCTGCACCTCTTCCCGCGGCTCGTGCGCATGGAACGGGCCACCTCGCACCGCGACGTGGATTCATTTTGGGATTACCGCATGGATCAGGTCAGTGAAACCGGCGTCTGGGGCCGCGATGTAGCGGCCGCCACCGCCGATCATGGCCGAGCTGAGTTCGAACGGTGCGTGCGCACCACGGCGCGAGCGGCGGCAGCAGCCGTGCGCGAGTCCTGGCCGGATTCCACCCACCGGCCGTAGAGAGCGGCCAGGATGAAGCAAGCGGCCCCGGCGCTGGCGAAGTGGCCGCCAGATTCGCCCTCGGATCCCGCCGCGCCGCAGGCGCTGCTGTTGACGGTGTTGGCGTATCTGCCGTGCATTCTGGGCATGATGACCATCGGCGTCATCGTCCCATTCATCGACGTGCTCAGCGGTTCGTTCGCGGTCAGCCGATCCGACATCGGCTTTTCGATCGCCGTTTTCTCCATACCGACAGCGTTGCTTGCGACCGTTGGCGGCGGACTGGCGGACCGTTACGGCGTTCGGCGTTGCCTGCTCGCATCGGTGCTGCTGACCGCCGCCGGTTCGCTGCTGGCGAGCCGGGTACACTCGATCTTGGCCTTGGACTGCGCCATCGCCACTGCGGGGGCAGGCTTCGGCGGCGCCGCGGTGAATGGACCTGCGCTCCTGATGCGCGCGCTGTCGGGCCCGCTCCGCACACGCGCCATATCATTTTTGTCCACTTATCCTCCCACCGGGTACGCGGCCGGGCTACTGCTGGCGGTGCCATTTACTGCGACCGATGACTGGCGATCGGCGCTGCAAATTCAGACCGGCCTGCTGCTGGCCATCTGGCTCCTGCTGCTCTGGCTGTTGCCGCGGCGCGTAGTCCGCTCCGAGGAAGCCCAGCATCTGTCACTGCGCAGCTCGCTGGCAGGCACGCTCAGCGTTATTCGACAATCTCGGGTATTGCGGCTAGCTGTTTCCGTCGCGCTGATCAATGCCGTGGCCTACGGCACCAGCCTAGCCATTCCGTCCTACCTGGCGCATGTTCAGCATTTGACCCTCGCCACATCCTCGACCGCGGTCGCAAGTGCCAAGATTGCCGCCATGATCATCGGTGGCCTGAGCATGGGCTATCTGCTGAGCAGGGCGGTGAGCGTCATACTGATGTTCTCAACCATGGCAGCGATCGGCTTCGCCGCACAGGCGGCGCTGTTCCTGCCATCACACGGCCTGGCGCTGGCGACGGGGGCTCTGGTGGTCTGGCTGTTTGCGTTTGGCGGTATGTCGGGAGGCGCGATGAGCCTGCTGCCGATCGTGGTCGGTGATCCAAGCCGCAGCGGTGCCGCCTCGGGCGTAGTCAATCAGTTCATCTCGGTGGTTTCATTCGCCGCGCCGTCAATCTGGCTGGCGCTCGCAAGCGGTCCGCAATTCGTGCTGCTGGCCGGAGCGTGCCTGTTGGTCAGCCTGCTGGCACTGCCCTGGAGAAATAGCGTCACCCGGCGGCTCGCGGACTAAAGGACGATGCTCGCAACGAGTGTACGCCGTCTGT
>DASXLF010000147.1:0-11714 GCA_036496405.1 Steroidobacteraceae bacterium
GCGATCACCACCGCCGGACTGTCGGCCGGTAACCCCTGCAACACTGCGCGTATGGCCTCGGTGCCGCCGGTGGATGCACCGATGGCGATGATCCGTTCGGTGGTGCGCAGTTTTCGCTGCGATAGCAACGCCGGCAGCACCGCATCGGCGGAATATTTCGGCGTCACCGCCGGAGCATCGATGCGTGCGCGCACGCGTGCGTGCGCCGCAACCCGCACCTTGGCGCAGATCTCATCTGAGAAATCCCGCAATGTGCCGGCGATGTCGACCTTGGGCTTGGACACAAAGTCCACGGCGCCGAGTTCCAGCGCCCGCAACGTGGTCTGGGCGCCGCGCTCGGTGAGCGAGGAGACCATGATGACCGGCATGGGCCGCAAGCGCATCAGGTTGGAGAGAAAGGTGAGCCCGTCCATGCGCGGCATTTCGACGTCCAGCGTCAGCACATCGGGGTTCAGGGCCTTGATCCGGTCGCGTGCGATCAGCGGGTCGTTCGCGACCCCCACCACTTCGATATCGGCACTCTCGTTGAGAATGTCGGTGAGCATCTGGCGCACCAGCGAAGAATCATCGACGATCAATACGCGTATCTTCTTGTTCATTCTATGCGCCGATACGCCGGTAGATCGTGCGTCCGATGAGCTCATAGTGTTCGCTGATGCGATACAGGCTCTCCGAGTGGCCCAAAAACAGAAAGGCGCCGGGAGCTTGCAGTTGCGCCATGCGCTCGAACAGCGCGCGCTTGGTCTCCAGATCGAAGTAGATCACCACGTTGCGGCAGAAGATGGCGTCAAACGGGCCACGCATCGGCCAGGCCTGCATCAAATTGAGCTGCTTGAACGTGACCAGTTGCCGCACCGAT
Organism: Steroidobacteraceae bacterium; assembly: GCA_036496405.1. Lineage (GTDB taxonomy): Bacteria > Pseudomonadota > Gammaproteobacteria > Steroidobacterales > Steroidobacteraceae > FEN-1191. The sequence continues at coordinate 860 of DASXLF010000147.1, forward strand.
GCCGCTACCTTGACGCTGCGCTCCTCCCCCGTTGCTTCCTTGAAGAAGGCCTTCGCCCTGGCCGGCGATACGCTGCGCAACCGCTCGGCCGGATAAATCCCCGCCGCGCCGGTCGCCAGCACACTAGAGTCCAGATCGGTGGCCAACACCTTGATGTCGATTCCGCTCAGCTGCGCCTGCTGTTCGCGCAGCACCATCGCTATGCTGTAAGGTTCTTCGCCGGTCGAACAGGCACACGACCAGATGCGCAACCGGCCGCCGGCGCGCGCCGCGATACCCGGCAGCACGTGCTGGGCCAGGTAGTCGAAGTGATGTGTCTCGCGAAAGAACGAGGTTAGATTGGTGGTGATGGCGTTGGTGAATTCCTGCAGCTCCAGCGGGTCTGCCTGCTCCAGCAGTTGCACATAGTCGGCAAAGTTCGCCAGCTTCAGTGCGCGCAGACGCCGCGCCAGCCGCCCATAGACCATCTGCCGCTTGGCATCCGACAGCGCAATGCCGGTATGCATGCGCACCAGTTCGCACAGGCGCGCGAAATCCGCGTCAGTGAGTACAAAGTCGGCGCTGCCGCCGGCACTGGCGGTCGCGTTTGCTGCCTGGTTCATGGGCATTGCGCTGCGCACCGGCATCAGGCGTTGACAGCACGCGCAGCGTCGGTCTCGACACACGCGGCCACGAGTTCGTCGATATCGAGCAGCATCACCATCTTGCCGTCCACATTGGCAATGCCTTTGACGCAGGCGCCGTCGGCCACGGTGCCGAGTTCGGGTATGGGCTTGATGGCATCGGCCACGACGCTGTAGACCTCGGAGACGCCGTCCACCACGATGCCGACCGTCTTCTCCCCGCGCGAGCTATGCACACGCACCACGATCACCACCGTGGAAGCATCGAAACTGCGGTGCTCGAGATTCAGGCGCCGGCGCAGGTCGACCACCGGCACGATCATGCCGCGCAGATTCATCACGCCCAGCACGTACGACGGCGCATAGGGCACGCGCGTGACGCGATCCCAGCCTTTGATCTCCTGCACCCGCAGAATCTCGACGCCGTACTCCTCGCCACCGCAGACAAATGTCAGATACTGCGCGGCATTGGAGGTCGCATCGCTTTCGGAATCAGTGGCAGTCGTCATGGAATGAGTCACGCCGTGCTCCTCTAGAATTCCTGCCATTCAGTGTCGATGGGCGCGGCATCACTTGCGGCCTGCGCGAATTTGCGCACGGCCGAACTGGCTGAAGTGCCCGCCGGCGGTGCCGGCTTGCGCGCCGCTGCCGCGGTCGTCGCGGTCATCGCAGCCGGCTTAGATGCGGCGCTGCTCCACGGACGGTTGGCAGTGCGTCGCTCGTGTACCCCGGCAGGCAGCTCGCCCACCTGGTAGGGGCGGATGACTGCATTCAGAGCCTCGGCGTGCTCGACGATGGCGCGGCTGGCGGCGGAGGCCTGTTCGACCAGTGCCGCGTTCTGCTGCGTGGTGGCGTCCATTTGCATGACCGCCTTGTTCACCTGCTCGATACCCGAAGATTGTTCGCGGCTGGCGGCGGCTATCTCGGCGACAATGTCGGTCACTTTCTTGACCGCCTGAACGATCTCGGCCAGCGTGCGGCCCGATTCATCCACCAGCCTGCTGCCTTCGTCGACTTTGGAAACGCTGTCCTGGATCAGGGCCTTGATCTCTTTGGCCGCCGTGGCGCTGCGGCCCGCGAGATTGCGCACTTCCGTGGCCACGACGGCGAAGCCACGTCCCTGCTCGCCGGCGCGGGCCGCTTCCACCGCGGCGTTCAATGCCAGCAGATTGGTCTGAAAGGCGATCTCATCGATCACGCCGATGATGTCGGCGATCTTCTTCGAGGCGCCATTGATGGCGCTCATGGCCTGGACTGCGGAGCCGACCACGGCGCCACCCTTCTCGGCCTGTTGCCTCGCCGCCATCGCCAGCTGATTGGCCTGGCCGGCGTTGTCCGCGGTCTGTTTCACGGTCGCGGTCATCTGCTCCATCGATGAGGCGGTCTGCTCCAGGCTGGCCGCGGTCTGCTCAGTGCGCTGCGACAAGTTGCCATTGCCCTTGGAGATTTCTTCGGCGCCGTCCTGAACGGCAATCGCGGCGCCCTTGATCTGCTTGACCACCAGCATCATGTTGTCCAGCAGACCGTTGATTCCATCAGCCAGCCTTTCAAAGAAGGCGTGCTTGTCGTCCTTGCCGATGCGCTTGAGCAGGTCGCCGCCGCGCGCCGCGGAGACGATGTCGGCGATTTCCTCCTCGACCTTGATTTCCTGGGTGCGATCGATCCATTCCACCACCGTGCCCAGCCGCGCGCCCTGCGCGTTCAGTACTGGATTGGAGATCGTGGACAGGGTCAGCTCGCCGATCTTGAGCTGCGACTTGAGGGTTGCGCGCGACTCGGCCAGCAGCCGCTGCTGTTCGACGCTGCTGGTATGAATGGCATCGATGTTCGAACCCAGGAGTTTTTCGGGATCGAAATCCGGCAGCTCGCGCCGCAGCTGCGCCGCAATGCCCTGAAACATGTTCTGCAGCGAGCGATTCAAATAGATGACGCGATTCTCGGCGTCCGCCACCATGACGTTCGCGGACACGTTGTCGAGGGCCGTTTTTACGCGCAGGCTGCTGACGGCGAGCAGTTTCTGCTCGGTGATATCGGTGGCGAACGCGACCACTTTGAACGGCTTGCCGTTGGCGTCCATGATCGGGTTGTAGGAGGCTTGCAGCCACACTTCCCGGCCACCCTTGCCGAGACGGCGGTACTGGCCGGCGTCGTACTCGCCGCGCGCGAGCTTGGCCCAGAAGGCGCGATACTCGCCGCTGTCGCGCTGCGCCGGCTCGGCGAACAGGCTGTCATGCTTGCCTTTGATATCATCGAGCGCGTAACCCATGGTGCGCAGGAAGATCTCGTTGGCGGTACGAATCGTGCCGTTTAATTCGAATTCAATGACCGCCTGCGACTTATTGATCGCGGCCAGCTGTCCCTTGTAGTCAGCGGCGCGGCCTTTTTGCGCGGTGATATCGGCGGCATATTCGACAATTTTGCAGGGCCTGCCATTCACATCCATGATCGGGTTGTAGGAGGCCTGCAGCCAGATCTCCCGGCCACCCTTGCCGAGACGCCGATACTGGCCGGCATCGAATTCTCCGCGACCGAGCTTGGCCCAGAATTCACGATACTCGCTGGTGTCGCGCATGGCAGGCTCGACGAATAGACTGTGATGCTTGCCTTTGATTTCATCGAGCGTATAGCCGACGGTCTGCAACAGGTTGTCGTTGGCAGTGCGGATGGTGCCGTCCAGCTCGAATTCGATCACGGCCTGCGCCTTGCTGATGGCGGCAATCTGCGCGCGCCAGTCATTCAATTGCGCGGCAATCGTGGCCTTGCCGCTCTTGCCGCGGCGCTTCGTCTTCCTCTTTGCTTCTCGTGCCATGAATATCGTCCTTGGATTTCCACTCGGAAACACGCTGTCAATGCATCGCGCTCGCCGCCAGTTGTTGCGCATCGAGCAAAATGAGCGTCTTGCCATCCGCCTGCGCCAGTCCCTGCACAATCGCGCTCGCGGCTGCACTACCGAGTTCCGGCAGGGCGCGGCAGGTCGCGGCATCGATGTCGTACACTTCGGATACCGCGTCCACCACCAGTCCCACCGTGCGCTGCTCGGCGCCGCTCGCCACACAGATGACGATCACAACGGTGGCGGGCCCGAATTCGGCCGGCTCGAGCTGGAATCGTTGACGCAGATCGATCACCGGAACTACTACGCCGCGCAGATCGATGACTCCCAGCACCCATGCCGGCGCGTGCGGTACCGCCGTGACCGCGGACCAGCCGCGAATCTCCTGCACTGCGAGTATGCCGAGGCCGTATTCCTCGCCAGCGAGCCGGAAGGTCAGGACCTGCTGCGTGTGCTGCGGCGGCTGACTCACGCAGCCGCCTTGGCTCGATCGCTGCGCTCGGGCTTCTCCAGGAAGCGGGCAATCACGCCCGGAATATCGAGGATCAAGGCCACGCGGCCATCACCCAGCATGGTCGCGCCCGCCAGCGCGGTAACCTGTCTGAAATTGGTTTCGAGACTCTTGATGACAACCTGCTGCTGCGACAGCAGCTCATCGACGAACAGTCCCACGCGTTTGCCGTCGGCCTCGACGATCATGAGCAAGCCGTTGATCAGGTCGGTGTTGTCGGCCTGAATGCCGAATAGCTCGTACATGCGAACGATGGGAATGTATTCATCGCGCAGACGGAACAGTTCGGCCTTGTGCGCCAGCGAACTGATCTGTTCGCGCTTGATCTGAATCGTCTCGACGATCGAGACGATCGGCACGATGTAGATTTCCTGGCCGACGCGCGCCAGCTGACCATCGAGAATGGCCAGCGTCAGCGGCAGGCGAATCCGCACCGTGCTGCCCTTTCCCGGGGTCGAATACAATTGCACGTGGCCGCCGATTTCGTTGATGTTGCGCCGGACTACGTCCATACCGACACCACGCCCGGAAACGTCACTCACCACCTCGGCGGTGGAGAATCCCGGTGCGAAAATCAGGTTGAGGATTTTGTCGTCCGGCAGTTCTTCATCGGCACCGACCAGGCCGCGCTCGCGCGCCTTGGCCAGGATCTTGTCGCGCTGCAGCCCGGCGCCATCGTCCGACACTTCGACGATCACGTTGCCGCCCTTGTGGTAGGCGTGCAGTGAGATGGTACCCTGCTCGTTCTTGCCGGCGGCGCGGCGTTTGTCCGGCATCTCGATGCCGTGATCGACGGCGTTTCGCACCAGGTGCACCAGCGGATCGCCGATCTTCTCGAGCACGGTCTTGTCGAGTTCGGTCTGATCGCCGGTCATCTTCAGTTCCAGCTTCTTGCCGAGTCGCTGACCGAGATCGCGGATCATGCGTGGAAAGCGGTTGAAAATCGACGCCAGCGGCAGCATGCGCACGCGCATGACATTTTCCTGCAGCGAGCGCATGTGGCGTTCGAACTGCACCAGGGCATTGCGCAATTCATCAGCCTCGCGTCCTTCAAGCACGGCCGCTAATTGGCTGCACACCGACTGCGTGATGACCAGCTCACCCACGGAGTTGAGCAGTTCGTCGATTTTCTCAATGCTGACGCGTATCGAGCCGCCTTCGCCGGAACCGGAGCGCGCTACTTCCGCAGGTGGCGGAGCCTTGGCGGCGGCGGCAACCGCAACCGCTGCCGGGGGCGCGGCCACGGCCGCCGCGGGCGCCACCGGCCCAGGACTCGCGGCGCTGGTCTGCGGCGGCGCCACCGGCGACAGCGGTTCTATGGTCAGCGTGCATTCGCCCTCCGCCCATTCAAATATCTGCTCGATCGCCGGACGTTCGGCATCGGTGTGCAACTCCATCTGCCATGAGAGCAGACAGACTTCCGGATCCAGTGCGGCCAGCGTCGGCACCTTGCCGGCGTCGGCGCGCGTGACCAGGGTACCGAGCACCGCCAGCTCGCGAAGCATGCGCAACGGATCGTTGCCGTGTTCCATCATCAGCGCGCCCGGCACCAGGCTGATGCGCCAGCCGCACGGGCCGGTGGTGGTAGCAGCGGCGCCGGCACCGGTCGGGCTCGCGGCAGAGCTGGCAACCACGACTGCCGGGCTCGCCGCAGCCGGCGCTGGGCCGTCGGCGTTCATGATTGCCTGCAGCTCGGCATTGAGTGCCACGGTCAAAGTCGGATCCGGCGGCTGTTTGCGCTGGGTCGCGCCCAGCATCTCGCGCAACACATCGACGGAGCGCAGCAATACATCAACGGTGTTGGGTTGGACCTGGCGCTGCCCGCTGCGCAGCTGATCGAGCAGCGTCTCCAGGGTGTGCGTAAAGGCGGCAACATCGGCAAAGCCGAATGTGGCGCTGCCGCCCTTGATGGAATGAGCCACCCGGAAAATGGTGTTGATCAGTTCAGCGTCGGCTTCGCCGGCGCTGAGCTTGAGCAAAGCGGCCTCCATCGACCCAAGCGCCTCGAAGCTCTCCTCGAAGAATGTCTCATGGAATTGCGCCAGGTCGAGAGTCATTGGCTGGCGCCCGGACTTTCAAGCAGGGCGCCGACACTCATCAGTTCAATGGCGTGTTCGAGCGCCGCCGATCGGCCTTTCCAGGCGTATGACAGGCTGCGCTCCAGGCAGTCGAGCGCGAACGCGACGATCAGCTGCACGCCGGCGGCATCGATGCGCTCCACCGCGCTGCCGTCGATTTCGTACGGGCCGGGCCGGGCCAATTGTTCGAGCATATGGGCCTTGATCGCGGCCGCCTCATGAATGGTGCAACTGCCGCCCAACACCACCCGGCCGAGGGACTCGGTAAGCGCTTCAGCGACGGTCGTTTGTGCATCCATTGGCCATACCCGGGTTCCGCTGCCGTTCGCTGGGCAGATTCCATAAGGCTGTTACGGCTGTCCGGTGCCAATACTTGATGGGACTTCGTTCACATTCTGGCCACGGCACAGTTTTCGCCGCCGTGCCACGCCGGAATGGGGATTCCGCCATTGTGTGATCCCGCTAACAACCGCGAAAGTTGCATCTGGCGCCTTGCGCGCTCAAGCAACACACTTCCAGGGCCGATAGCCGCAAGCAAGGCCGGCATTTCCGCGCAACCGCAATGTGGAGGCGAGAGTGAGCGCACAACCTGGAATGAGCATTCTGGTCGTGGATGATTTTTCCACCATGCGGCGGATCATCAAGGGACTGTTGCAGGATCTGGGCTATTCCAATATCACCGAAGCCGACGACGGCCTGACCGCCTTGCCGCTGCTCAAGGCCGGCAATTTCGATTTGCTGATCACCGATTGGAACATGCCGGGCATGCAGGGTGTGGAGCTGCTGCGCCAGGTGCGCGCGGACGAACGGCTGAAAAAACTGCCGGTGCTCATGCTCACCGCCGAAGCCAAGCGCGAGCAGATCGTGGAAGCCGCGCAGGCCGGGGTGAGCGGCTATGTGATCAAGCCGTTCACGGCCGTAACGCTCAAGGAAAAGCTCGACAAAATATTTGCCGTCAAGCCTTCGGCAGCGGCTTGAGGTGGACAACGTGAGCGCTTGCATGCACGACGCGGCGGAATACCGTGTATGGGTCGAAGCCATGCACGCGGCACTGGCCTCGAATGACAACCAGGGATTCGCCGCCGCGCTGGAGGGCTTCAACAGCCTGCAGGGATTCACCGTCATGCACGGCGTGCGCAAGGTCACGGTCGATCTGCAGACGGCGCTGGAAAAATTTCGCTGCGATTCCCGACTGCTGGACCTGGCCGAACGCGAGGTACCGGACGCGCGGCATCGCCTGGCACACGTGTTGAAGCTCACCGATGATGCCGCCCACCACACCATGGATCTGGTGGATCAGTCATGCCCGCTGGTGGACGCGATCGCTCATGAGGCCGAGCGGCTGCAATTATTGGTCAAGCGTCCACTGGGCGCCGATGAGGGGCTGCGGGTGGATCTCGAACGGTTTTTGACGCAGTCGCTGCTCAGCATGAAGACGGTCCGTGCCCGACTGGCCGATGTATTGCTGGCGCAGGGTTACCAGGACCTGAGCGGTCAGATAATCCGCAGTGTCATGAAACTGGTCGATGAACTGGAGCTGGCCTTGGGCAATCTGGTTCGCATTGGTAATTTCGAATCCGGGCCGCAAACTCAGGCAACGGTCAGCGGCCCCGCGGTCCATGGTCCGGCGATACCCGGACTGGACAACCCAACCACGGTCAGCGGTCAGCAGGACGTGGACGCGGTGTTGTCCGGACTGGGCATGTAGGCTGGCTTCAGCGCCAGCACCGCCCTTTAGAACAGCTCTAATTCTCCCGGCGCGGAAGCCTCACGCAGGCTCTGCAGCGCCTTGAGCATCTGCTCGGCGCGCAGGCCGCGCATCATGAAATCGAACAGTACCCGTTCCTCGACCATGCTGTAGCGCGAGCGTACCTGGTCGAGAATGGCATCGAAATCGATGCTCTGAGGCGTAGTCGTGTCGTTGGTGGCGTCGGCTGGAATGGCCAGACCGGCACGCACGTGCGTCAGACGCTGGATCAGTTTGTCGTAAAACTGCAGTGCCTTGACCGCCGCTTGAACCGAGCTGCGCATGCTGCTGGTGAGTTCCTTGAATTGCGCCTCGTTCCCGGGGGCGGGCACGTCCAGTTGTTGCAGATCGGTCGTGATCGCCGCCAGGCTTTGCGCGATCTTCTCGACCTGGGCGTCGCTTTCGCGCACGGCCGCGTCCAGCTGCGCCACGCCGAGATTCAGAAACTGATGCAGGCCTCGTGCGACATTCAGGGCACTCGACCGGGTATCGCCGTCATCGCTGAGCTCATTCATGGTTAATGACCTTTGGCGGCCGGGCGCGCCGATCCGCTCAGTACACGTTCGAGCGTGGCCAGCAATTGCTCAGGATGAAATGGCTTGACCATCCATCCGGTGGCGCCGGCCTGCTTGCCCTGCTGTTTGCTCTGCGGACTGGATTCCGTGGTCAGCAGCAACAGCGGCGTCAAATGGTAGCTGGGCAGCGTGCGCAAATGCGCCACCAGCGTGATGCCGTCCATGCGCGGCATGTTGACGTCGGCGAGCACCAGATCGACCGAATGCAGCCGGGCATACTCCAGCGCCTCCGCGCCGTCGGCGGCTTCGACCACCTCATAGCCGGCGCCACGCAGCGTGACTCCCACCATATGGCGCATCGAGGCCGAATCATCGACCGCGAGTATTCTCTTGGACATGCACACCCGCTCCAGAAGGTAAGGGCAATAGCCACTCCATAGGAGCTATCGGCCCTGCGGGCCGGGACTTGACAGTCGCGCAGGGGCTTTGCACGCAGTGAGCCGCCCGTCACAGAATTTCTGGCGCGCGGGTGTCTTTGCACCGGCGCAGTGCTAGAGAGCCTCGCGCATCAATTGCACGTTGCCGCCGGCCGCCGTGGTATCAATGCTGAGCGAGCGCTCGGTCAGGAAGCGCATCAGGTAATGCGGACCGCCGGCCTTGGGTCCGGTTCCGGACAGGCCCTCGCCACCGAAGGGCTGCGAGCCCACCACCGCGCCGATCATGGAGCGGTTGACGTACAGATTGCCCACCCGCGCCCGCTGGCGCACCTGCTCGACGTGCTGCGTCAGTCGGGTCTGCAGGCCCATGGTGAGCCCGTAGCCGCTGGCGTTGATGTGATCGACCGCCTGTTCGAGTTCACCGGCGCGCCAGGTGGTCACATGCAGCACCGGACCGAACACCTCCTGGCGCAGATCCGCAATCTGCGGCAGTCGCACCAGCGTCGGGGCGACAAAATGTCCGCGTATATGCGTCGGCAGCGCACACCGGTACAGCACCTGCGATGGCGCGAGCGATCCCAGGTAATCTTCCAGGCCGCGCTGGGCATTGGCGTCGATGACCGGCCCGACATCGGTGTCCGGTTCGGCGGGATCGCCGATGCGCAAGCGCTCCATGGCGCCGATCAGCATGCGCAATGCCTGCTCGGCAATGTCTTCCTGCAGACACAGCAATCGCAATGCCGAACAGCGCTGGCCGGCGCTCTGGAATGCGGAACTCATGACATCGCCAATCGCCCGTTCCAAGAGTGCCGTGGAATCCACCAGCATGGCGTTCAAGCCGCCGGTCTCCGCAATCAGCGGCACGATCGGTCGCGTCTCATCGGCCAGCAGCGCGCGCGCAATCTGCCGCGCGGTGGCATTCGATCCGGTGAATACCACACCGGCGAGGCGCCGATCGCCCACCAGGGCGGCACCGACCGAGTCCTCGCCCGGCAGAAACGCCACTACTCCGGCCGGTACACCGGCTTCCAGCGCCAGGCGCACGGTCGCGGCGGCAATCAATGGTGTCTGCGGCGCCGGTTTGGCGATCGCCGCATTGCCGGTGACCAGCGCCGCCGCGATCTGGCCGAGAAAGATAGACAGCGGAAAATTCCATGGACTGATGCACGCGAACGTGCCGCGAGCCGCCCAGCGCAGTTCATTGAGCTCTCCTGTGGGTCCGGGCAGCGATACCGGTTGCATCAACTGCCGCGCCTGCAGCGCGTAATAGCGGCAGAAATCAACCGCCTCGCGTACTTCCGCCACTGCATCGGCAATGTTCTTGCCGGCTTCACGCACTGCCAGTGCCATCAACAGATCACGCTCGCGCTCGAGCAGATCGGCCAGGCGCACCAGGCACTGCGCGCGCGCATCCACTCCCAGGGCTTCCCATAGCGGCTGGGCCGTATGCGCCAGCTCGAAGGCCTGCGACACCTGCGCGGCATCGGCATGGATCACGGTACCCACCACACGTTCCAGATTGGACGGATCGCGCATGGCGGTCGCATGCCCGGCGACCGGCCGGCCGTCCAGCAATGGCGCCGCATGGCGCTGCTCGCTCCACGCCTGCCGCAGCCGTCCCAGCAACGTCTGAGTATTTGAGGCGTCGGAAAAATCGATGCCGGCGGAGTTGGCGCGATCAGGAAACAGGTGCTGGGGTGCCACGATTGCCTCGTTTGCCAACGCGGTGTGTTGCAGTTGCTTCACGGGATCGAGCAGCAGGCGCTCATCGCTGATGCCCGGACTGCCTAATTGATATACAAAGCCGGCATTGGCGCTGTTCTCGAGAATACGCCGCACCAGGTACGGTAACAGCTCCGCGTACCCGCCCACCGGCGCATAAACTCGGCAGCGAATCCTGGCTTCGCCGATGAGTCTCTCGTACAGACCGGCGCCCATGCCGTGCAGGCGCTGAAATTCGAAATCGTTGCGGCCCGCGGACCAATGCAGCAGCGTCGCCACGGTGAGCGCGTTGTGGGTGGCAAAGGCCGGGAACAGGCCTTTGGCCTCAAGCAGCCGACGTGCGCAAGCCAGATAGCTGACATCGGTGGCGGACTTGCGTGTGTAGACCG
>DASXLF010000148.1:0-16163 GCA_036496405.1 Steroidobacteraceae bacterium
AGCGGCGCGATCTGGATCTGCGCCTGTACGAGAACGAACTCGACAAGCGCGTGCGCGAGCGCACGGCGCTGCTCGATGCCGCGGTCACCGAGGCGCAGAAGGCGCTGGAGCGCGCGCAAGGAGCCAGCCGCGCCAAGAGCGAATTCCTGGCGCGCATGAGCCATGAGATCCGCACGCCCATGAACGGCGTGCTCGGCATGGCCGAGCTGCTGCGCCACTCACCGTCGCTGGACGACCGGCAGCGCCGCTATGCGGCCACCATTCATCAGTCCGGCAGCGCGCTGCTCGATATCATCAACGACATTCTCGATTTCTCGAAAATAGAAGCCGGCAAGCTGGAACTGGAGATCGCGCCATTCAATCTGCGCGAGCTCATCGAGGACGCGGTGGACATTCTGGCCGAGCGCGCGCACAGCAAGGGCCTGGAACTCATCTGCGATATTCCGGCGCACATTGCCGCCACCGTGTGCGGCGATGGCCAGCGGCTGCGGCAGGTGATCATCAACCTCATCAGCAACGCGGTGAAATTCACTGAGCGCGGGGAAGTCAGGGTGACCATCCGTCACGCTGGCGCCGACCTGCTGAATTCATCGTTCCAATTCGAAGTCATCGATACCGGCATGGGCATCAAGCCCGAAAACTGCGTCGCCATCTTTGAGTCCTTCGCGCAGGAGGATGTTTCCACCACGCGTCAGTACGGCGGCACCGGCCTGGGGCTGGCGATATGCAAGCAGTTGGTGGAGCTGATGGGCGGCCGCATCGGCGTCGCCAGCACCCCGGGCGTCGGCTCGCGTTTTTATTTCTCAGTACCCCTGACCACCGATCCCACCGCCGCCGGCGACCGGCGCTCGAGCGTGCTGACGCGCACGCGCATGTTGCTGGTCGAAGACAACGCCACGCACCGCGAGATCATCCGCCGTCACCTGGCAAGCTGGGGCGTGCTGGTGACCGAGGCCAGCTCGGGTCGGCAGGCGCTGGAAGTTCTCGACAATGCTCTGGGCGGTCAGTTCGATGTGCTGATCCTGGACGCCCAGATGCCGGAAATGAATGGCCTGACGCTGGCGGCCGCGGTGCGCGCGCGGCGCGAATTCGATGGCGTTCCAGTACTGATGATGAATGCGGTGCTGGCCAGTGCCGCCGCCACCGAACATTCACAGGACGGCGTGACTTCATGGATCAGCAAGCCGGTGCGGCGCGCGCAACTGCTGGCCTGCCTGACGACTTTGCTGGCTCATCATCCCCAGTGGGAGCAGGACTCGCTCTCCGTTCGCCGGCGTGGGGAAAAGCCCGCAATCCAGGCCGGACCTAAGAAATTGAACATTCGCCGGTTGCTGTTGGTGGAAGACAATCCGGTCAACCAGGAAGTCGCCCGCGCCATGCTGCAGGAGCTGGGCGTGGAGCCGGTGGCCGTCTGGAGCGGCGAGGAAGCGCTCGAGAAACTCACCAGCGAGAGCTTTGAAGCCGTGCTCATGGATTGCCAGATGCCTAGGCTGGATGGCTACGAGACGACGCGCCGTTTTCGTGCCTGGGAACAAGAGCGCGAGGTTGCACGCACGCTGATCGTCGCGCTCACGGCGAACGCCCTGAGCGGCGATGCCGAGAAATGCTTTGCCGCCGGCATGGATCGCTATCTCAGCAAGCCCTTCACCAGCCAGCAGCTCTATGAGGTGCTCGAAGCCAGCGGCTCCGAGGCTCCGGCTTCGGCCGCCGCCGCGTCAGCCGCGCAATCTCACGGCGACAGCGTGCTGGATCAACAGATGCTGGGGCGCATACGCGCGTTGCATCGGCCCGGCGGCCCGAACTTGTTTGCCAAGGTGGTCGGCCTCTATGTCGCCAGTTCGCTGGCGCTCACCGAGGCCATGCGCATGGCCTCGACAGCGCAGGATGCCGCCGGCATGCGGCAGGCCGCGCATGCGCTGAAGTCCAGCAGCGCCAATGTTGGCGCCATGGCGTTCGCCGATTTATGCCGCGAAGTCGAGCAGGCCGCTGACAACGGCAATCTGCATGATGCGCGCGTGCTGATGGAGCGGCTGCTGCAGGAACACCAGCAGGTGCTGCTGGCCCTCGACGCCCAGAATATCGCCGCCTGATTTCAGCGGTGCGCCTTCACCATGGCCGGCGTGACCTGGTCGCGATACTGATTGCCGAAATGCGTGCGCACGTAGTTGATGACGTTGGCGATCTGCTCATCGCTCAGTGAATCATCGAATGGCGGCATCGCCCGCTGGCCATGCAGTATTACGCTCAGCGGATAGACCGCGGCACCCAGACGCGGATTGTGGGCGAGGGCCGGATAGGCGCCGGCGCCGATGGCGCCCTTGGCATCCGGCATGTGACAGCCCTGGCACAAGGTCCTGAACAGGCCCTCGCCAGTCTGCTGCGAATAGGTCTTGCCGAAGTAGAACTGCGCCGCGGCCGGGCGGCTCACCGCAACCGCCAGCGCCAACGCCATCACGCTCATGACCACCACCACTGCCGTGCACCGGTTCACGTGCCACCACCCACAGCGAGCACCCGCTGATGCAGGCGCCGCACGGCATCCAGCGACGACAGCAGCGCGCCTTCCTGCCAGGCCGGCAGGCGCGAGGCATGTTCGCCCGCGAGCACAATGCGCCCGTCGATCGCGCACAGGTTGTCGTAGTGCCGCTCGCGCAGCTCGTCGGTCCAGTGCGCGGCACAGCCCATGGCCCATGGCACGCGATGCCAGGCCACCGCCACGCCGTTCTGGAATTCGCTGCGGTACTGCGGGTGAATCTGCGCCCCCCATTCGATGCTCTTTTTCACCCGCTCTTCGGGCGCCAGTGCCGTCAATTGGAACGCATCCGAGCCGAAAGCGTAGGCGCCCAGCAGCACCGCCGGGCCGTCAGCGAGATAACCCGTGTTCGGATAACCGATCAATCCGTTCGGCAGATCGGTGTAACTGATGCCGCCATAGATCGCCTCGTCCTGCTCCCAGAAGCGGCGCCTGAACTGCAGCCCCACCTTGATCGAGGCATCGTAGTACAGCGCGTCGATGGCATTCTTCATCGGCGCACCGACCTGCAACGGAATCTGCCCGAGTATCGAGGCGGGTATGGTGCAGATGCACCACTGGGCGTAGGCAGTGTGCAGCGCATCGCCGTGCCGGCGATCCTGGTAGGCCACCGTGACGCCGCCGGCGTCCTGTCGGATGTCCGTGACCTTGGCGTTGTAGCGGATGACATCGCCCAGCTCGCGTCCGAACGCCTTGCCGATCATTCCCATGCCGCCCACGGGCTGAAACACCGTGCTCTGGAATTCATGAAACAGACCGGTGCCGATGGCGCCCCATAGTCTGGATTGCAGCAACTCGCGCATGGCCATGGGTTCCGACGGCACCGGCAGCGAGTCCAAGCCGCCGCCCGGAGCTTTATCCCAGCCGCGGCGCTCACTCGAGATCAACCCGCCGGCGTATTCGTAGTTGCTATCGAGCGCGCCCCAGTCGCGCAGGGCCTCGAGCAATATTTCGCGGTCCTCGCGTGTCACTGACTTATCGAGCTGGCTCTGGTTGCTGGCCTTGGCCAGCAACTCCGCCACATGACCCTGGAAATCCGCCTGCACCGCGCCATAGCGCTGCGGCTTGCCGCCAAACGCCTGCGGCGAATGCACGTAGGCGGAGTAATTGACCTGGGTGAATGGCTCGATCGCCACGTTCAGCCGCTTTGCATAGTCGAGCAGTGCGTAATGACTGTGCGGCATGCGCCATGGGCCGGGGTTGAGGTACAGCCCCTGGGCGAACTGCACCGACTGCGTGAAGCCGCCCAGCTCGGTGTATGTGTCACCGCCGTACAGCGACCAGTTGCGTCCGCCGGGGCGGTCGTTGTACTCGAGTATCTGTACCTTATAGCCAGCCTTGCGCAGTTCGTAGGCGGCCGCCATGCCGGCAAGCCCCGCACCGAGTATCAGCACCGAAGCGCCCCTGGCATCGCCCTGCAGATCGATTGCGCCCGAGTAGCCCGATTCCCCGGCATGACCGAGCTGGCTCATCGCCTCGTACATCACCGCGCTGCCGGCCACGGCGCCAATCAGCCGAAACAATGAGCGCCGATCCATGAATGCTCCTATGGGCCTGGTGCCTTCCAGACATTGTTGCCGCGATCGCGATCTGGAATGACGTGTTCGGGATCCACGGTCACGACGCTGACCGGTTGCGTACTGTCGAGACGTACGCTGACTTCGGTCTTCTGAATCCAGCTTTCCGCGGGCAATCGAATGCGTTCGCTGCTGCCATCCTGGAAATCGATTGCCACCGTGGCTGGCATCACCAGCGGCGCGAGATTGGCGATGGTGATCATGGCACCTTTGCGCCAGTCGCCCTCCAGGGGCTGCGCATCTTTGGCCGCGAGATCCAGCGTCCAGTTATTGAAATACCAGCCGCGCCAGAACCACGACAGGTCCTCGCCGCCCGAACTATCCATGGCGCGAAAGAAATCCGATGGTGAGGGATGGCGATACGACCAGTCGCGAATGAATTTGCGAAACGCGCGATCGAAACGCTCGGGGCCCAGTATCTGTTCACGCAGTAGCACCAGCCCCAGCGCCGATTTGAAGTAGGTGAGCGAGTGACGATAATTCTCGCGTATCTGGTCGGCGCGCGAGAGCAGCACCGGCGCCTGCCGATCCTCCAGCAGCGGCAGTATCTCCTCCACCGGATTGCCGCCACCCGGCGTGTACTCGGCATCACGCTTGGGCGCATAAACGCCGCGCTCGAAGTCGTCGGACTCGTAACTGTCGATGAAGGTGTCGAAGCCTTCATCCATCCATTGATCGCGCCGCTCGTTGGTTCCCACCAGCATGGGAAACCAGCTGTGGCCGATCTCGTGCACCGTAATCGCGAACAGCGCCTTGCCGGCCACCGACACGGCATTGAAGGCCATGGCCGGGTATTCCATGGCCTCCACCGGACCGGCCACGGCCGATGCCACCGGGTAGGGATAGCTGCCCCAGCGCCGCGAAAGATTTTCCACTGCATCCTTGAGGTATTCGGTGGTGCGTCCCCAGGCCGCATCGCCGGCGCTCTCCACCGGATAGAACGACATGGCCAGTGCATTCTTGCCATCTGGCAACCGGATACGCGCCGCATCCCAGATGAATGCGCCGGAGGCGGCAAACGCCACATCGCGCGCGTCGCGCATTTTGAAATGCCAAGTCAGCGTGCCATGAGTCGTCGGGCGGCTGGCCGTATCGCCGATCTCTGTGGCGGCGCGGATTATTACCGTGCGGTCGCTGTGGCGTGCCTGCTCCAGGCGCGTGCGCTCGAGCGCCGTGAGTACCTGCTGCGGATTCTGTAGTTCACCGGAGGAGGCCACCAGCATGTCCCACGGCACGGTGATGAAGTAATCGAAGTCCCCGTATTCGAGATAGAACTCGGCGCCCAGGTACGGCTGCGCATTCCAGCCGCGCAGGTCATCGAACACCACCATGCGTGGATACCACTGCGCGGTGTCGTAGATGTCGCCGTTGCGCGAAGCGGCGTAGGCCGTGCGGCCGCCGAATTTGGCGGGCAGCGTGTAGTGGTAGCGGATGCGAATGCCAATCCGGCCGCCGCGGGCGGGCAGCGGCGCCGCCAGCCTTATCTGCAGCCGCGTATCGCTCACCAGCGTGTCGGCCTTGACCACATGACCTTGGCGCTCGATCTGCACCGAGTCCAGTACCAGACCTTGCGTGAACTGCGTGGCCTGGCGGCCGCTGGAATAGTGCGCGCGCGCATCGCGGCGGTAGATGTTCTGGTCCAGCTGCAGCCACAGGCATTCGAGCACACTCGGGCTGTGGTTGGTGTAGGTGATGACTTCGCTGCCGGCAAGCGTACGGCTCGCCGGATCGAGGTTGGCATGAATCACGTAGTCGACCCGATTCTGCCAGTAGCCGGGGCCGGGCGTGCCATCGGCCGAGCGGTACACACTCACCGGATCCGGCAGCGTCAACGGTGCGAAAGTCTGCAGCGGGTCATAGCTGCTCTGAGCGGCGCTCCCCTGGCTGGCGCTCAGCGCGGCAAGCAGCAGCCACAGCTTCGTGGACAGGTTGGTCATCACCCCGGATTGTCGCATGAAGCTCGCGGAGTGCTATGGTTCGCGGCATGACAACCACTCATTCGTCTCGCCACTTCGGTGCGCGCGCGCTGATCGCCGGCGTGGGCGCTCTTCTGCTGTCCTGCGGCCCGGCGATCGCCGATCCGGTCTCGTGCGCGCACGATGACACCGGGTTGACTTTGCCGGCCGGCTTCTGCGCCACGATTTTCGCCGACGGTATTGGCCATGCGCGCCATCTATCGGTGGCCCGCAATGGCGTGGTCTACGTCAATACTTGGAGCGGGCGCTATTACGGCAATGACGTGCCGCATGCTGGCGGCTTCCTGGTGGCGCTGCAGGATTCCAAGGGCACGGGCGTCGCCGATGTCATCCAGCGCTTCGGTGAGACCGTTCAGAGCGGCGGTCACGGCGGCACCGGCATCGGACTCTACAAAGATTTTGTGTACGCCGAGAGCAACGCGCGCATCGTACGCTACGCACTCAGTTCCGGTTCCATCGTTCCCCAGGGCAAGCCGGAGACCGTCGTTTCCGGTCTGCCGGTGACCGGCGATCACCCCATGCACCCGCTGGTGATTGACACCGATGGGGCGCTATATTTCGACGTCGGCACCGCCACCAACGCCTGCCAGCAAAAGAACCGCACGCTCAAGTCCCCCGGCATCACGCCGTGCACCGAACTGCAGACGCGCGGCGGCATCTGGCGCTATGACGCCAATAAAACCGGCCAGGTATTTTCGCCCGCCGGGCGATTCGCCACTGGCATCCGCAACGGCGAGGGCCTGGCCATCGATCCGGCAGGTCACGGATTATTTGCCACCCAGCACGGCCGCGATCAACTGCACAACAACTGGCCCAATCGCTATCAGCCCGAAGAGGAAGCCACGCTTCCGGCCGAGGAACTGTTGCACGTTCAGCAGGGCGGCGATTACGGCTGGCCGCAGTGCTACTACGATGCTGGCCAGCACAAGCTGGTGCTGGCACCCGAGTACGGCGGCGACGGCGGCAAGACCGTGGGGCCGTGTGCGGAAAAGCTCGGCCCAGTGGCCGCATTTCCGGCCCACTGGGCGCCCAACGATCTGTTGCTGTACGAGGCTGATCAATTCCCTGCGCACTATCGCCACGGCGCCTTCATCGCCTTTCACGGCTCCTGGGACCGCGCACCTTATGCGCAGGGCGGCTACAACGTCGTATTCCAGCCGATCGAGAACGGCAAGGCCAGTGGACCGTGCGAAATCTTCGCCGATGGTTTTGCCGGCGATGCGAAGACTCCCGCCACCGCGCCGCACCGGCCGTCAGGACTCGCGCTTGGGCCTGATGGCGCGCTGTACGTCTCCGATGACGTACATGGCCGCATCTATCGCATCGTCTATACCGGCGGCGCGCAGGCGGGGATGACCGGTCGCGCTACTCCCTGTCCCAGCGCCAATGCATCGGCGGGTGCGCTGGCCGCGGCCGGCGCCAAGCCGCCGGAGGGCACGCATCCCGATGCGGGCGCGACCGCGGTGCCGCCCGGGGCGACGTCCGCCATGGTCGCCCTCGGTGCCCGCATCTTTCGCGGGGAAATCGGCGGCGCGGGTTGTACCGGTTGCCACGGCAGCGCTGGCGGTGGCTCGCCACTAGGCCCGACGCTGCAGGCGCATCAGTGGCTGTGGAGTGACGGCAGCTACGCCGGCATACAGCAGACCATCGCCAGGGGTGTGCCCAATCCCAAGAACTACCGCAGCCCCATGCCGGCCATGGGTGGCGCGCAGCTCTCCACAGAGCAGCTGTCAGCGGTGGCGGCCTATGTCTGGAGTCTGAGCCACGGCGCTGCGGTTACGCGGTGAATCCTCGCGCGCACCGACGAGTGGCCGCAGCGCTGCTGCTGTCATTTGTCCTGAGCGCAGGTGCGAGCGCTGATGAGGCCCACCACACCTTCTGGAGCATCAAGGGTGCGCACAACACCGTGTACCTGCTGGGTTCGGTGCATGTACTCAAACCCACCGATAGCGTGCTGCCGGCCGAGGCCCTGTTGGCCTACGGCAAAGCCAAGGCACTGGTCATGGAGATTGATCTCAACGATGCCGTCGCCCAATCACTCATGGATGCGGACAGCAGCATGGAGACCTTGCCCGAGGGCCAGACGCTCGCTGGCGTGCTGGGCCCAGCGGCGTTTGCGCGCTTCAGCGCGCACGTCAAGAAGATGGGCCTGGATCCGGACTTCTTCAGCAGCTTCCAGCCGTGGTTCGCCGCCATGGCCATCGAGCAGCAGGAACTGACACAGCTGGGCTTCGATGCCAACTCCGGGGTGGACGAGCAGTTCGCGCAGCGCGCCGCGGCCGACCAGAAACCCATCATCGGCCTGGAGACTATGGCGCAGCAGCTGGGATTTTTCGCGCACCTGACATTTGATCAGCAGCGGCGCTTCCTGCTGTTCACGCTCGACGATGCCGACAGCAATCCCAGCGTCGACGCCATAGTGAATGCCTGGCGCAGCGGTGATCTCAAGACCCTCGAACGGCTGCTCAGCGAAAGCTACCAGCAATATCCGGAGCTGTTCCGCATGCTCACCACCGATCGCAATCGCCAGTGGCTGCCGATCATCACGCAGCTATTGCATGAAGATCAGGACTACCTGGTCATCGTCGGCGCCCTGCACCTGGTGGGCAAGGACGGCCTAGTGCAGATGCTGGCCCAGGCGGGCTATCCAGCCGTGCAGCACTGACAGCCGCAGCTCGTGCCGGCGGCGCCGTTAGTGCACGTGCATGGCGCCGACCCCGAACAGGCCGATCAGCCCGATCAGGATCAGGTAGATGGCGACGATGTAGTTCAACAGGCGCGGCACGATGAGGATCAGGATGCCGGCGATCAGCGATACCACCGGGCCGATGCTCAAAGTCATGTTCAGGCTGCTCATGGATCCCCCGACGAGTGTTATTGGCGACTGAGGTACTATCAGCGCCGCACAGCATAGCGCGCCGTCGCGAGGGGAACCGTCAGACGGCGCTGATGCCTAACTTTCAAGTCCGCCATAGATCCGGAGAAATTTCATGTCTCAGAGGTTAACTGTCGCTCTGCTCGGGCTCCTGGGCGCCTGTTGCGCCTATCCGGCGCTGTCCGCGGTAGCGGATCCGGCCGCGACACCGAACCCGAACGAACCCTCGGTCGACCAGGTGTTCAGCGCCGCGCGTGCCGGCCACTACGCCGAGGCCAAGAAGATGATGACCATCGTTCTTGCCGACCATCCGCGCAGCGCCCGTGCGCACTATGTGATGGCCGAGCTCGATGCCGATATGAAGAACTACGGCGAAGCCCGTGACGAACTAAAAGCCGCGGAGACCATCGCTCCGGGGCTGCCGAGCATCAACCCGCACTCGGTCGCGGCCTTGTCCAAGGAAATCGGCGCACCGCCGCCACCGCCGCCACCAGCGGCCCCCGCCGAGCCCGGCCAGTCCGACGCTATGACGCCAGCAATGCCGGCAATGCCCGCCATGCCGGCGACGACTGCGCCGCCGGTGAGCGCCGCCCCCGCCATGAGCGCTCCGGCAACCAGCGCGGTGCCAGCCAAGCGTTTCCCGTGGACTATTGTCTGGGTGGTCGCCGCGGTGCTGGTGTTCCTGTGGCTGTTGTTTCGTCGGCGTCCGGCGCCGGCTTACGCCACCAATGCCGCGCCCGTGCCCGCTACGCCGCCGCCTGGCGGCTTTCCCAATGTGGTGGCCGGCGGGTCCGGCATTGTCGGCGGCCTGGCCAGCGGACTGGCCGTCGGCGCAGGCATCGCGGCGGGCGAGGAGCTGGTGCGCGGCTTCGAATCGCACCATGGGCATGAAGCTGGTGCCGGTACACCCATGGCGCCCGAGTCGCCCGACCCCGGAGTCAATTCCGACATGGGTGGCCCCGACTTCGGCGTTTCCGATCCCGGCGGCGGCTGGGAGGACGGCGGCAGCGGTGGTGGCGACGGCGGTGGCGGCGACTGGACCTGAGCTATCGCAGCGAGCCGAAGGCCCGCACCGCAAACGTGCCCATCCCCGCGATCTTGGGCGGCACCGCGCTGAAGCGAAATTCAGCGTCCGGCAGCGCCGCCAGTTGCGTCAGGTGCTCGACGATGGGAATGCCGGCGGTCAGCAACGTGGAGTGCACCGGCCGGCTGCGGCGCGCCGTGTCGTCGATGTTGTGCGAATCAATGCCCACCAGCAGCGCGCCCTCGCAGCGGTTGTGACTCGAAGTGCGTCCAGTCGATGGGTCCGGGCGCAAGCTCCGCCACGCGCACTACGAGGGCCGCCAGATCGGCCACGCGCTCCAGCGGTAACTGCGCCAAGTCAATGCCATCGGCATAACGATGATATGGCGTATCGAGGTAGGTGCCGGTATTGGCCACCATGTCGATGCGCCCGATCTGAAACTCTGTGCCCGGCTCATACAATGCGCGCGATCGCTCGCGTGACAGATAATCGCAGATCAAGGGCGCGGGCAGGCCTTTGTACGTGATCATGCCGTGCTCGATCGTGTGACTCAGGTCGATCATTCGCGGTGAGGTGTCGGGCATCTCTATTCCAGTTTTCTCAGTGAGCGATCGCGCAGGTAGCGTCCAGCAGAGTCTCTCCAGGCGCCACCAGGCCCTTGCCCGGCGCGCCCAGCAGTACGGCAGCACGCGTGGGAGTGCGGCCGGTGAGCACGATGAATCCCGGGCCATCGGCAAACTGCGCGCCCGCGAGCAGGATGGTGTAGTCGCCCATGTTTTGTCTGGCACCCGGCAGCCGCTGTGCGAGCAATTGAATGGGATTGGTCTGATCCACATCCTGCCCCGGGATCCGCAGTGCCATATAGATGGAATCGCCGATGGGTAAAGGCACCCAATGATCGCTGAGCTTCGCGTCCGCGCTCGCGACGGCGGCCTGCAAGTCACGGTAGATTTCCGGCCGCAGGCACGAGATGTGGATATGCAATTGATCCTGCCCGCGGGCGCGCGCTGAATTGATCGCCAGTCCGATGCTATCGCGCTTCGGCGCGTGTCCCATGACGGTATTGAGCCGGTCACGCGCCTGCCAGGCGGCGGCGAAATAATTGGGCGTGTCCGGGCGCAATAGCTGCGGATCTTCCATGCCGGTGATGGTGCGCGTGGGGATGAGCAGGAAATGCGCGCCGCCCTTGCGATCGTGCAGAACCGCGTAGTCGCGCGGCGTGCCGGACAGCACCACGCGCTCGCACGGCGCCGGATCGCGCGTTTGGCGCCAATGCACCAGGCATTGGCCCTGGACGATGTGCAGCAGCGCATCACGATCGGCCGCCCAGGTGGGGCTCAGAACCGCGACGGCTATCAGCGTCGCGGCACCCAGCAGGGTCCTGGTCGGTGCCCGGGCGGCTGGTTTCATCCGTGCATGATATTCTGCGGCCGACCATGTCCTCGACACTGTCGATCTCCCACCTGACCAAGACCTACGCCTCGGGCCTCCAGGCCCTCAAGGACGTGAGCCTCGAGGTGCGCCGCGGCGAGATCTTTGCCTTGCTGGGCCCGAATGGCGCCGGCAAGACCACTCTGATCAATATAGTTTGCGGAATCGTGACGGCCACGCGCGGCACGGTACTGGCCGATGGCCACGATATCGTGCGCGATTATCGCGCCGCCCGCATGCTCATCGGCCTGGTGCCGCAGGAACTGACCACCGACATGTTCGAGCCGGTGGGCTCCACGGTGCGTTACAGCCGCGAACTTTACGGACGCGAACCCAATGCGGCGTTCATCGAAAAGCTGCTGCGTGACCTGTCGCTGTGGGACCGGCGGCGTGATCTGATCATGAGCCTGTCCGGCGGCATGAAGCGGCGCGTCATGATCGCCAAGGCGCTGTCGCACGAGCCGGAAATCCTGTTCCTGGACGAGCCCACCGCCGGGGTCGATGTGGAGCTGCGCCGCGATATGTGGGCGCTGGTGCGCGGGCTGCGCGAACGTGGCGTCACCATCATCCTGACCACGCACTACATCGAGGAAGCCGAAGAGATGGCCGATCGCATCGGTGTCATCCGCAAGGGCGAGCTGATCGTGGTTGAGGACAAGAGCACCTTGATGCGCAAGCTGGGCAGCAAGCAATTGACACTGCAGCTGCTCGAGCCCATGACGGAGGTGCCGCCCACCCTGCGTGGCTGGGCCCTGTCGCTCGGCGCCGGCGGCACCGAACTGAAATACCAGTTCACGGGCAGCGACGAGCCGGCGGGCATACCGGCCTTGCTGCGGCGGCTCAACGAGCTGGGCATCGGCTTCAAGGACCTGCACACGCACCAGAGCTCACTCGAGGATATCTTCGTCGGTCTGGTCAGTGAGCGCGCCGGCAGCACCGCGGGCGCCGCATGAACGCCATGGTGTTCAACCGCCGAGGCGTCGGCGCCATTTATAAATTCGAGATGGCGCGCTTCAAGCGCACCGTGTGGCAGAGCGTGGTGACACCGGTGCTCACCACCTCGCTGTATTTCGTGGTGTTCGGTTCCGCCATCGGCTCGCGCATGTCGCAGGTGGGTGGTGTGGGTTATGGCGCCTTCATCGTGCCGGGACTGATCATGCTCGCCCTGTTCACCGAGAGCCTGTCGAACGCCTCGTTCGGCATTTATCTGCCGCGATTCACCGGTACCATCTATGAGCTGCTATCCGCGCCGGTTTCGGCCATCGAGATCGTGATCGGTTACGTGGGCGCCGCGGCCACCAAGTCCATCATCATCGGCCTGATCATCCTGGCGACATCGACGCTGTTCGTGCCGATCCGGATTTTGCATCCTGCCGCCATGATCGCGTTCCTGGTGTTGACCGCGGTGACCTTCAGCCTGTTCGGTTTCATCATCGGCATCTGGGCCAAGGGCTTCGAGCAGCTGCAGTTCGTCCCCATGCTGGTGGTCACGCCGCTGACCTTCCTGGGCGGGGCCTTCTATTCCATCGACATGCTGCCGCCGGCCTGGCGGACGGTGACACTGTTCAATCCGCTGGTGTACTTAATCAGCGGCTTTCGCTGGAGCTTCTACGGCCGCGCCGATGTGGGCGTGGGCACGAGCCTGTCACTTACGCTGCTGTTCCTGGCGCTATGCCTGGCACTGGTGACGTGGATTTTCAAAACCGGCTACCGACTGAAAAACTAGACGACCCCGACTAGGGGTCGTCTAGTTGTTGCGGGCCTATTGCGCGCTGTAGCCCCGCCCCTGGAAGCACGCGATCACCGCGCGCCTGAAATCCGGCGAGCCCGGTGCAGCCGTGCCAGCCTGAGTGCTCGCCCACTGATCGCACTGCTGGCGATCACTCGCCTGCTGATCCTCGGTCTGCCCATTGCCCGGATAGGCATAGACATTGTCGTTGATCTGCGGTGCGCCGTTCTGCGGCGCCGTGCTTTGCGGTCCGGCGCCCTGCGGCGGTCCAGCCTGCTGCGCCGGGGGTGCACCTGCCGCCGGATCGTAGCTGGCGTTGGCGCCTGAACCATCATCGGCCGGGCCCGTGGTCGCCGCCGGCGGCGGATCGGTCGCTACGTAGCCGTCAGCACTTGGGCTCCAAGTGTAGTAGGCATCGTTGTAGTAGTAGTACGGCACGCCCTCCCACCAGTAGGTGGAGCAGTACAGTGGCAGCGTCGGCAGGAACCACAGGAAGCCGGCGCCGTAGAACACGCCTGGCCAGAAGCGGCCGCCCCAGTAGCCACCGCGAAAGGCGACGCCGCGGCCGAAGCCGCCGTGAAAACCACCGCGGAATCCGCCGCCCACGAAGGTTCGGCCGCGAAACCCTGCGCTCGCTACCACGCCGTGGCCGAAGCCGGCGCGGGCAACGCCCACCGGGTGTACGCCGCCGCCGGCAAAGCCGTGCGCGGCAAAATTCTGGGTGCCATGGAAAGCGCCGCCATGTCCGGCAAAGCTGTGCCCCGCAAAGCTGTGTCCGCCGGAGCCTCCGTGGAAGCCACCGCCGCCATGGCCACCGCCGCCCATGCCGCCGCTGGTATGCGCAAGCGCGGGCTGAATGGCGAATGCGGAGAGCAAAATGGTTGCCGCTAGCGCAGCACCGACACGGGTGATTTTCATCGATCCTCCAGGGGCCGCTTTCGGCATTGATGCCAGAAATCGACCTGCCTCAATTATACGCCCGCAACCATAGCCTCAGGCCCTTCCGGATACGCTATCGTTGCTATAGGACATAGCGCAGCAGCAGCCGCGCCGTTGACATCCTAAGTGCCTGTAACACGAGGTTGTATAAGCACATGTCAGACTCGCATCCGGCGCACCCGCAGGCAGGGCTCAAGCGGCTGATTCTGCCGCCGGCGGTAACTTGGATTGGCACCGGCCAGCCGGACCCGGAGGCCGCCATCTTGGCGCAGCTGGCCCCTGGAACGGTGCTCATGATGGGTGACAATCCGGCACTGCCGAGAATGCCGGCGCGACCAAAGCTGTTGGACTTTTTCAAGTACCGCTTCACTGACATCACCATCCGCCATCTGCTCACCAGCGCCAAGCGCGCGCTCGATGGCGGCCACGAGCCGAAAATCGTCATGGCGTGCCTGCTGCACGACATGGCTAACGGCTGTCTGCTGCGCAGCGACCACGGCTATTGGGGCGCACAGATGATCGCACCCTACGTGAGCGAAGAGATCGCCTGGTCGGTCAAGCACCACCAGGCCTTGCGCTACTTTGCCGATGACTCGGTGGGCTATGCCTATCCGGAATCGTATGTGAAGTTCTTCGGCCTCGGCTATCAGCCGCCGGACTATATCCGGCGCGATGCCGAAATCGCGCGCGCGCATCGCTGGTACATGAGCTCGCGGCTCATCACGCTGTACGACATTTACTTCTTCGAGAAATCCGAACCCATTGATCCCGGGATTTTCACCGACATCATCGGTGCGCATTTTCGCGAGCCGGAGGAGGGCCTGGGATTTGACGGCTCACCCGTGGCGCACATGTGGCGCACGATGATCTGGCCGAACAATTCGCTGTGATTCGTTGTGAGGGGGCCGGCGCTGTGCCACCCGACGCAGAGGCTTAGCGCGCGGCGGCGTAGGCGTCCATCATCAAACCGGTGCCGCCGCCGGATACATGCGCGACAACCGCCGTGCGGCGATGCACCTTGGTGACCGAACCCAGATCGATCGCGAACGCCAGGTTTACTTGCTGACCCTTGCGCAGCCCGAGGCCGGCGGTGCGCACGAATACTCCGGTAGCACTCAGGTTTACGGCCTTGCACAGGCGACGCATTCCGCCCGGCAACAGGATGTAGACCGTGGTGCGGGCACGGTGTCGGGTGTGCAGCCTTCGTTCCATCGTCGTAAACCCCTGCGCTGTTCGAGACCCCTGGTCGCGGCCGGCGTTCTGATGCGCCGACTTGCGACCATTATGCCTCAGGGTTGGAACTTGCCCAACACGACTCAACATTAATCGGCCCGGCGGCCTCTCAAACCACCTTATGGTGCACGGTCCGGCCGGCGGATTTAACTTTCAATACACCCGGAACAGACGAAAGCCGTCATCGCTCGGCGGCGCCAGCCGCGGGGCCAGACCGGCACGGCGCAGGCGCCGGCCACCCAGCGGATTGCACGCCAGGGCGCCGGGATCGGCAGCCTGGTTCTGGCCGGCAGCGCCAGGGGCACCAGCGGCAACGCTCTGCTCGCCAGTCAGGTCATTGAATTCAGGTTTCATTGTCAGATTGCTCATCGCTCGTCTCCCGTATCGCCTCAACACCACAGAATAGTTCGCGATACAAACAGTATTATACTGCGAATTGTATGTTTTTCAACCAAAGTGAGAAAAAACGACAATACCGCGGCGGCCCGGAGTGCCCGGCGCGGCCGTTGAGGAGCTGGCGGGCCTATTAATCGAGGAAGGGTTTGATTTGCTCGCTGAATCCGGCGATATCGACCAGGAAGGCGTCATGTCCCTCGAGCGAGGACATGGGCGCGAAGCGGGTCTTCAATCCGTTCTGCTTGAACGCTGAGGCGATCGCCGCCTGTTCCTGGATCGGGAACAGCATGTCGCTGTCGACGCCGATTACCAGTACCGACTCGGCGCTCACCGCGCGCAGCGCCACGGCCGCACTGCCACCATGTTCGGCCAGGTCGAAGCGATCCATGGCGCTGGACAGGTACAGATAGCAGTTGGGATCGAAAATGCGGGTGAAGCGCTCGGCCTGCG
>DASXLF010000149.1:0-1640 GCA_036496405.1 Steroidobacteraceae bacterium
CGCCGCGCGCGGTATTGATCAGATAGGCGCTGGGTTTCATGAGCGCCAGCTCACGCGCCGTGACCAGCCCGCGGGTGCGTTCGCTCAGTCGTACGTGGATGGAGAGAATATCGGCACCGGCGAACAGTTCGTCCTTTGCCACGTGGCGCGCGCCCGCGGCGGCCGCCGCTTCGGGCGTGAGATTCTGACTCCAGGCGATCACCGGCATTTCGAAGGCGCGAGCGTATTGCGCCATGCGTCGGCCGATGCGGCCCAGGCCCAGTAGGCCCAGCGTGCGCCCGGCCAGAATGCTGCCGAGGGAGGTCTGCCAGCCGCTCGAGCGCATGTTCGCGCTTTCGTGCGCGAGGTTGCGCACACAGGCAATCATCAAGCCCCAGGTCAGCTCCGGCGTTGCATTGCCGATTTTCGCGTAGGCCGGGCTATCGAAGTCCGAGTGAATGACCAGGACGCGATGGTCGGTGGCGGCCTGTATGTCCAGGTTGGGCAGACTCATGCCGACAATGGTCACGAGTTTGAGGTTCGGCAGCTGTTCGATGAGCCGTCGCGGCAGGGCCATGCGCTCGCGGATCGTACACAGCACATCAAAGGGCTGCAGGAAGGCTGCGGCATCCTCGTCGGCAATATGCTGATCGAACACCGTGATCTCGGTGTCATGGGGCAGCACCGACCAGTCGGCCGACTTCAATGCAACGCGAGCATAGTCATCGAGAATGGCAATCTTCAGCATCGGTGCGCGAGCAGGCGGGACGGATCAGTTGGCGGCCGGAATGGTGACCATAGTAAGGTTTCGCGAGCCGAGTGTCGCCCCGTCCTCGGCAGAATTGATGACCACGTAGAAGGTCCGGTCCGTCTTGCGCCGCGGGTCGGCGACGATCGGAATCAGCAGGTGCGTCTCCGGTTCGCCGGCCGCCATATATTCGGTTCGGGAGGTTACCGGCACGAAGTCCAGACCGGGGCGCGCCGTCCCGGCTTCGGTCGACCAGGTGAAGCTGATTCCACGTCGGTAATTGTGCCGACGCTGCACCGGTACGCTGGCCACCGACTGCAGCGGAGACACATCGACGGTGCGTGCGCCCATATCGATTTGGGCTTCCACCGGAGCCGCACTCTGGGCAGCAGCCCGCGCGGCTTTCGGCGCCCGACTGGTCACCGGCGACTGCGTCGTTTGCGATGCTGCAACGGGCGGGGCCGCGGTGACAATGGCGGGTGCAGTGTGGGTCAATGCGCGGGTGGGCGGCTGTACGGGCGGTGTCGGCGCGGCAGGTGCAAGGCTGCCGCGGGTCGCCGTGGGCTGCCCAGTGCCCATCAGGCTGGCTAAGTGGTATTGGTCCTGTGCCCACCACAGTGCGCCGGCAATCAGTGCAATGAGCGTGCAGGTGACCCACGGTCCGATCGGGCGGCGCGTCGGCGTTTCGGCCATCAGCACCGCCAGGGGCGGCAGTTGCGCGGGGGTTGGCGGTAACGGGAACTTATCCAGCCAGATCTGTGCATCGGGCGGCCGATTCTTGCGTTCGAAACTCAACGCGGCTTTGAGCATGCGCCATTGCTGGTGACTGAGTCCTGAGGGGCGTCGGGGCTCCTGCCGGCCCTTGCGCGCCGCCAGTGCGTTGCGGCATCGGAATGGATGCTCGCCTGTCAGC
>DASXLF010000150.1:0-12326 GCA_036496405.1 Steroidobacteraceae bacterium
TGGATCGGATTGCTCTATTACTTCAACGTCGTCCAGACTCCGGGACTTGCGGCCGCGGCGGCCGACAAGGGCGGACCCGGCGGCGCCGGGGTCAGCAAATACATCGCCCCGCGGGCGCTGCTTTGGTTCCGCTGGTCGGCCGTGGCGACCTGGCTGACCGGCGTGTGGTATCTCACGCGGGCCAATAATTTTGGCAACGCCGTAACTCTGGGTCACCTGGGCCAGGACCATTATGGTCTGGTGATCGGCATCGGCGGGTGGTTGGGCACCATCATGCTGTTCAATGTCTGGGTGCTGATCTGGCCGAATCAGAAGAAAATCCTGGGGATCGTTCCCGCCACCGACGAGCAGAAAGCACATGCCCGCAAGGTGGCCGCGATGGCATCGCGCACCAATTTCGTGCTGTCGATTCCGCTGCTGCTGTGCATGGGCGGCGCGAATCACCCGCTGCCATTCTAAATCCCGCACTGCCTGCCGATCTGGCCGAACAGGTCGCGCGCGCACTGCGCGAGGACATCGGCTCGGGTGACGTCACCGCCGCCCTGATCCCCGACTCTCGGGCGCAGGCACAGGTGTTATGCCGCGAGCCGGCGCTGCTGTGCGGTACCGCATGGGTCGATGAAACCTTCCGTCAGCTCGATAGTTCGGTACGCATTCGCTGGCATTTCGGCGACGGCGCCGGGGTCGAGGCCGAGGCCGTGCTATGCGATCTGCAAGGACCGGCACGCGCGATGCTTACCGGTGAGCGCACGGCTTTGAATTTCCTGCAGCTGCTCTCGGGCACCGCCACTGTCACACAGCGCTACGTGCGCGCCGTCAGCGGCACCTCATGCCGGATTCTGGACACCCGCAAGACCATTCCGGGATTGCGCTCGGCGCAGAAGTACGCGGTCCGCTGCGGCGGCGGCAGCAATCATCGCCTGGGTTTGTACGACCTGGTCCTCATCAAGGAAAACCACATCGCCGCTGCCGGCAGCATCGCCGCTGCGGTCGCTGCCGCGCGCCGCACGGCATCCGAGCTGCGCGTGGAAGTCGAGGCGGAAGACCTCGAACAGGTGCGTCAGGCCCTGGCCGCGCATGCCGATATCATCTTGCTGGACAATTTCCATCTTGAGGCCATGCGCGCGGCGGTCATGATGAATCGCGCGCACGCGCGTCCCGCGCAG
Source organism: Steroidobacteraceae bacterium (assembly GCA_036496405.1). Classification (GTDB taxonomy): domain Bacteria; phylum Pseudomonadota; class Gammaproteobacteria; order Steroidobacterales; family Steroidobacteraceae; genus FEN-1191. Next base: position 1,167 of record DASXLF010000150.1, read on the forward strand.
TTGGAATCCTCCGGCGGCGTCACCTTCGAAACCCTGCGCGCCATCGCCGAAACCGGGGTCGACTACATCTCAGTGGGCGCGCTGACCAAGCACGTTGCCGCGATCGACCTGTCGATGCGGTTCATCGCCCCGCCGTAGCCCGTCGTTCACCCGCTCAATTGTGGTCGCCGGGCTGTGTCGGCGGCATTGCCCCGGTGGCGGGTGCGGCCTGCTTGGAAGCCAGATCGACCAGCTCGATGCTGAAGTCGAGCGTCGCTCCGGGCATGATCACCGGCATCATTCCACGATCGCCGTAGGCCAGGCTCGACGGGCAGACCACGCGGCTCTTGCCGCCCACCTTCATCAGCATCAATGCCTCGGTCCAGCAGGGGATGACGCCAGTGACGCTCAGGCTCGCGGGTTGGCCGCCATGCTTGGCGGAACTGTCGAATACCGTGCCATCGATGAGCCGGCCCTCATAGTTGACCAGCACCCGGTCGCTGCGCGCCGGAGTGACGCCCTTGCCTTCGCTCACGGGTATGAAAACCATTCCGGTTGCGGTCTTCTGCGCGCCCGGCAGCGCCGCAGCCTTGTCGATATAGGCTTGCCCGGCCTGCTTCTGGTGCTCGTCGATCGCTGCTACACGCGTGCGCTGCAGGGCCTGGACCTTGGTGTCGTACTGTTCGAGATCGAGGTTGGCGTGATGATTGTAGCCGTCGGCGAGACCGGCTTCGACGGTCTTGAACTCCGAACTCGAGAGCTGGAAGGTCTCCAGATTGCGGCTGATGAGCACGCCCAGAGCGTACAGCGTCTTGTCGTCATCGCTCATCGAGGCGGTATTGGGTGCGGCCGTGGCGGCGCTGGACTTGGGAGCGCTGGCCGCGACGCTGGACTGCGCCGCAACCAGCGCGGCGAGCGCGCCCAGGACGGCGGCCATCGACGGCCATGCACGGGTTAATTTGCTCATCGTCTCTTGCTCCTTGGAAATTGGAAGATATCGTCGCCGATCCAGTGTTCGGTCCTGTTGGACATCGCGCCGGTCATCAGGTTTCCGGACGCAGGTGCGGAAACAGCAGTACGTCGCGGATCGACGGGGAATCGGTCAGAAACATCACCAGGCGATCGACGCCCAACCCCAGCCCGGCGGTCGGCGGCATGCCGTATTCCAGGGCGCGGACATAATCGGCATCATAATGCATGGCCTCGTCATCGCCGGACTCCTTGCGCAGCACCTGGGCGCGAAAGCGTCGCGCCTGCTCCTCCGGATCATTGAGTTCGGAGAAGCCATTGGCCAGTTCACGTCCGGCGAGGAAGAATTCGAAGCGATCGGCCAGGAATGGGTCGGCATCGTTGGCGCGCGACAGCGGCGACACCTCCAGCGGATAGGCATAGACAAAGGTGGGATCCAGCAACGCGTGCTCCACCGTCTTCTCGAATAATTCGATCTGCAGCTTGCCCGCGCCATCGTGCGCAGCGTGGGCTATACCGAGACGCTCGCAGGCAGCGCGCAGGTAGGTTACGTCGCGCAGCCGCGCCCGCTCCAGATCGGGATTGTGTTCGAGCAATGCCGCTTCGATCGTGATGCGCCTGAAGGGTTGCGACAAATTGTATGCACGCCCCTGGTACTCGAGGCGGCGGCTGGCGAACAGGCCATCGGCCAGTCCATGCAGCAACCGCTCGGTGAGATCCATGAGCTCGCTATAGTCGGTGTAGGCCCAGTACAGCTCGAGCATGGTGAACTCGGGGTTGTGTTGCGTCGACAGCCCTTCGTTGCGGAAATTGCGATTGATCTCGTACACGCGCTCGAAACCGCCGACTATCAGCCGCTTCAGGTACAACTCCGGGGCGATGCGCAGATACATCTGCAGATCGAGCGCGTTGTGATGCGTTACGAACGGCCGCGCGGCCGCGCCGCCGGGAATTGGCTGCATCATCGGCGTCTCGACTTCCAGGAAATCCAGGGCATCGAGGAAGTCGCGCAGGTAACGCACGATGCGCGTGCGTGTGCGAAACAGCTCGCGGCTGCGCTCGGTCATGATCAGATCGACATAGCGCTGGCGGTAACGCAGTTCCGTGTCCGCGACACCGTGCCATTTGTCCGGCAGCGGGCGCAGCGATTTGGCCAGCAGCCGCAGCTTCTCGACCCGCACCGAGAGCTCGTTGGTCCTGGTGCGAAACAACTGGCCCTCGGCGCCGAGCGTGTCGCCGATGTCATAGCTCTTGAATGCCTGATACGCCTCCCCGAGCACGCCGTCCTGCAGGAACAGCTGTATCTGGCCGCTGCGGTCGGCGATGCGGGCAAAACTGGCCTTACCCATGACGCTGCGGAGCATCATGCGACCGCCCACGCGCACGCGCACCGGGTTGGCCTCGAGCCAGGCGCTGTCGCGATCAGCGTAGGTCGAGAGCAATTGCCCCGCCAGCGCATCGCGCCGAAAGTCGTTCGGATAGGCCACGCCGCGCTCGCGCAACTTCGCCAGTTTGGCGCGCCGTTCCGCAATCAGATGATTTTCAGCCTCGTCCTCGATCACAGTCCCGCCTTCAGACTCGCTTCCATGAATTGATCCAGGTCCCCGTCCAGCACCGCGGCGGTATTGCCGACCTCCACGCCCGTGCGCAGATCCTTGATGCGCGACTGATCGAGCACGTAGGAGCGGATCTGATTGCCCCAGCTGACATCCGATTTCGCGTCCTCCAGCACCTTGGCCGCGGCATTGCGCTTGTTGACTTCCAGTTCATAAAGCTTGGCGTTCAGCATCTTCATGGCCATCGAGCGATTCTTGTGCTGGCTGCGCTCATTCTGGCAGGCCACCACGATGCCGCTGGGAATGTGGGTGATGCGTACCGCCGACTCGGTCTTATTGACGTGCTGGCCGCCGGCGCCGCTGGAGCGATAGACATCCATGCGCAGATCGGCCGGATTGATCTCGATCGCAATGTCATCATCCACTTCCGGCGAAACGAAAACGGAGGCGAAGGAGGTATGCCGCCGATTGCCGGAATCGAACGGCGACTTGCGCACCAGTCTGTGCACGCCGGTCTCGGTGCGCAACCAGCCGTAGGCGTACTCGCCCTGCACCGCAACCGTCGCACTCTTGATTCCGGCCACTTCGCCGGCACTGGTGTCGATGACTTCGCAGCTGAAGCCGCGCGCCGCGCCCCAGCGCAGGTACATGCGCAGCAGCATCTGTGCCCAATCCTGTGCTTCGGTGCCGCCGGCGCCCGCCTGAATATCGAGGAAGGCATTGTGAGCATCCATCTCGCCGCGAAACATGCGCTTGAATTCCAGTCGACGCACGCCGGCTTCGAGCGAGCCGGTCTCGCGCTCGATATCACGCGCAGTGGATTCATCGTTCTCGCGTTCGGCCAGATCGAGCAGCTGCGCCGCGTCGCTGACCGCGGTGTTGGTGCGATCGAGTTCCGCGAGTTCCGTCGCCAGGCGCGCGCGCTCACGGCCCAGCTCCTGGGCGCGATCAGGTGCGCTCCAGACCGCCGGATCCTCCAGTTCGCGGGCTACTTCCTCGAGACGTTCTTTCTTGCGGTCGTACTCAAAGAAACCCCCTCAAGGAGACGGCACGTTCCTCGAGATCTTTGAGCGTACGCTTGAGCTGACTGACTTCCATCGAAACATACTAGCATGCGCGGCGGATCGGCCGGGTCACACCGGCAGCAGGTGCTCGATCACGAACTGTAGCCGGCGTTCACCGAGGTATTCATTGCAGTCGAGTCGATACACCAGGCGCACGTCGCCGCGTGGCAACGGCGAGGAACCATCGTCCTCGAGAAAGTTGAAAGCGATGGCGTCGAATTGACCGCGGCCCTCGGGTGCGCACACTCCCAGTTTGAGGTGACGCTCGCCCACCACCCGCGCCGACTGAATGCGAAATACACCGTCGAACACCGGCTCCGGAAAGCCCGGCCCCCAAGGCCCGCCCTCACGTAGCGCCTGTGCGGTGGGCAGCGCCAGCTCCGGAACACTGAGCTCACCGTCGGTCTCGATGATGTCGGGCGATCCGCGCAGGCAGAGCGCGCGCTCGCATTCGGCGTCGAAGGCGCGCGCAAACACATCGAGCGAGGCGGCCGGCAGCGTCAGGCCGGCGGCCATGGCATGGCCACCGAATTTCTGGATCAGCGAGCCGTCGCGCGCGGCGATGGCATCGAGTACGTCGCGAATGTGAATGCCGGGAATCGAACGCGCCGAGCCGCGCAGCGTGCCGGCATCGGCCAGGGCGAAGGCGATGACTGGACGGCGCAGCCGCTCCTTGACGCGGCCAGCCACCAGACCCACCACCCCCTGATGCCAGCCCGGGTCGTACAGGCACACACCCGCGCGCCGTATGCCGGTATCGGTCCTCAGCGAGCGCACTGCCGCGCGCGCCTCGGTCTGCATGCGTGCCTCAATCGCCCGCCGCTCGGTATTGAGCGCGTCGAGCTCCAGCGCCAGCGCGCGCGCCTCAGCCTCGTCATCACTGAGCAGGCAGCGAATGCCGATTGACATGTCGGTGAGGCGCCCGGCGGCATTGAGCCGTGGTGCCACCGCGAACCCCAGATCGGCCGCCACCAAGCCGCTGCGGTTGCGACCAGCTAGCGCCAGCAGCGCGCTGATGCCCGGCACGCAGCGGCCGGCGCGGATGCGCGCCAGGCCCTGAGCGACCAGAATGCGATTATTGGCATCGAACGGCACGACATCGGCCACCGTGCCCAGGGCTACCAGGTCGAGCAGTTCCGCGGTCTGAAGTGCCGAGGGCAACAGGCAGGAGCGCTCGTCCAGCACCCGGCGCAGTGCCGCCATCACGTAAAACGCCACGCCAACGCCGGCCAATGCGCGACTCGCGAATGTACTGCCGGGCACGTTCGGATTGACGATCACATTCGCTTGCGGGAGGAGGGCCCCGGGCAGGTGATGGTCGGTGATCAGCACGTCGATGCCCGCGGCGCGGGCGGCCGACACCCCGGCATTGCTGGAGATGCCGTTATCGACGGTGACGATCAGGGCCGGGTGGCGCTGCGCCGCCAGCGCGACGATTTCCGGCGTCAGCCCGTAGCCGAACTCGAAGCGGTTGGGAACCAGGAAATCGACTGCCGGAAAACCCCAGGCGCGCAGCGCCCGCACGATCAGCACGGTACTGGTGGCGCCATCGGCGTCGAAGTCGCCAATCACCAGTACCAGGCCACCACGCTGCCGATGCGCGGCCAGCAGCTGCGCGGCCGCTGCAACCGCTTCGAGGCTGCCAATCGGCAATAGCTCACGCATCGCCAGGTTCAATTGCGCGCTACTGACAATGCCCCGGGCCGAGTAAATCCTCATCAGCACCGGATGCAGGCCCGCATCCCAGGACGCCGAGGGCGAGCATGGGTCGCGTCGCACTATCCGCAGTGGCACGCCGCTCAAGCCAGCTGCTCCCACCAGGGCACGCGTCGTCGCCAGAAGCGCGCCAGTTGCCACCAGTGCAGTCGGTACCACTGTGTGCCGGCGAGCAGCTCGATCACCGATAGCTGGCGCGCGCGCAGCGCTGCCAGTGCGGGCAGTAGCCAGCAGCGCTCGAGCGGCTGCAGGGCGGCGGGATGCAGTACCACGTGACGGCCGCCAGTGAGTTCCATGGCTTCGAAGTGCGCCGGTAGCGGCGCCGTATATCCGCTTTGCACGCGCCACAACGCCTCGGCATAGGCATCCTCACCGTACAGCCGGCTGCCGGCGGGCGATGCCATTGTTGCGGTGGCCGCCGCGGGCGCGTGAACCGCCAGTGCGCCCCAGAGCCACAGGCCGCTCACCGGCAGCTCACCGTCGCGCTCGCGCTGGCGATTGACTTGGTGCTCATGCAGCCACATCTCCATTTCCGCGCCCAGGCGCCGCAGTGTGGCGGCGGGCGCTCCACGTGGCAAACCGTCCGCGACGTCCCGGCCGGCGAACTGGGCTGGATCCTGCCCGCTCTGCGCCAGCGGCGGACCGGAGAGCAGCAGCTCGCGCCGGCCGAATGCATGCAGGACCCACGGGTCCTGGCCGAACACGCGGGCGAAATCGGTGACCAGCGCCGTCTGCGCGCGATCCGACAGCTGCAGCAACCCATCCGGATGCAGGTGCACGCTGTCTAACCCGGCGAAGTAGTGCACCGGCGTCGCGAACCAATACTGACCTGCCGGTAGCGGCGGCGATGCGAGCCACGCCTGCGCGGCCACTGCCGCCGGCGCCATCGCGGCGATTTCGCCGGTGGCAAAACGGGCGGCGAGATTGGCGCGCCAGCCCCCGATCAGGGGCCGGCGATCGGCCGATGCCAGCAAACTCTCGAGCGCCGGCAGCCGCTCGGACGTGCTTTCAGGTTCCGCGGCCGCTTCGCGTACAAAAAAATCGCGCAGGACCAGGATCAGTTCGCTCCTCATGGCGTATCGTACCGATCATGCGACTGGTCCTCGACTCCGATCCTCGCATTCATCTCGTGCGCAGCTACGGCGGCGGTGAAGTTGTCATCGCCGAACAGCGCTGCGCGCGGCCGCTGATCATCACGCCGCAGCGCCTGATCACCGATTGGGCTGCCACTTCATTGTCGGAACTGACCGAGGCGCAGCTGCAGCCGCTGTTCGATCTCGGTGCAGATATCGTGCTGCTGGGAGCCGGCGAGGCTCAGATGTTTGCCAGCCCGGCGGTGCGCGCCAGCTTTCGCGCGCGCAATATCGCGCTTGAGTGCATGACGCTCGGGGCAGCGTGCCGCACCTACAATATTCTCGCCAGTGAAGAGCGGCCGGTGGCCGCGGGGCTGTTCCCCTGAACGGGAATCTCGCGCGGGTAAAAAAGGATTCGGTGTGCGGGAGACACACCGAAAGAAGACACAGAGAGAGAAGATCCTTGCAACACCCCAAATTATCCGAAGTTAATAAACCCGAATAATTGCTTCCGCTTTTTTCTTGTTATCCAACCATATTTTTGTTTTTGCTCACCATTCGGTCTTCCCCTAATCACTCTGTGTCTTCTTTCGGTGAGCCTCCCCGTCGCCGGTAACTGTCGTTGGATGCCGACAGGGCAGAATGGTAGCCGCGAATCTGCGCCGCTGGCAAGTATCCTGAAGTACTTTCTAACTTAGAAGCATTAAATTTATATTAAACAGCCATATATAATGTTTTATTAAACCAAATTATCGGCAGGCCGCCGGCGCTGCTGCTAACCAAGACCACCGAGCAGAGGCACGAAGGACACGGCGCCGAGCACACGGCGCTCCAGCCCCTGCTCGCGGCGTGTGAGACGCACCAGCTGCTGCTGGCCTTCGGGCCCCACGGGCACGATTAAGCGGCCGCCCACCGCAAGTTGGGCCGTCAGGGTCTCAGGGATGGTCAAGGGCGCGGCCGCGACCAGGATGCCGTCGAACGGCGCCTGCGTGCGCCACCCCTTGGTGCCATCGCCATGCCGAAACCGCACGTTGCGGATCTGCAATTCCGTGCAGCGCTCGCGCGCGCGCTTTTGCAATGCTTCGATGCGCTCGATGGTACAGATGCGCCCGACCAACGGTGCCAGCACCGCGGTTTGATACCCGCAGCCGGTGCCGATCTCGAGCACCTTGGCGAGCGGGCCGCCCTCGAGCAGTGCTTCGCTCATGCGCGCGACGATGTACGGCTGCGATATGGTCTGCCCGAAGCCGATCGGCAACGCCGTGTCTTCGTAAGCGCGGCTGGCCAGAGCCTCATCGACGAAGATATGTCGCGGCAGGTTACGGATACGATCGAGCACGGCCAGGTTGGTGATCCCCTGCTCCCGCAGCCGCTGTACCAGCCGGTCGCGCGTGCGCGCCGAAGTCATGCCGATGCCGGCAAAGCGCGCCTCATTCATCGTCTGACACTCATAGTGCGGCAAGCCAGCGCCCAACTTCGGGCAGCGCCGCATGCCGCGTGAAGTCGATCGACAACGGGCTCACCGACACGAAGCCTTCCGCCACCGCCATGAAGTCGGTGCCCTCGCCGGCATCGCGTCCCTCGCCGGCCGGCCCGACCCAGTACACGGCGTTGCCCTTGGGATCGCGGGCCGGAATGACCGCCTCGGAGCGATGCCGGAAACCCAGGCGGGTACTGCGATAGCCGGACAGTGACTGGTACGAACGATCGGGCACGTTGACGTTGAGTATAAGCCCCGGGTCCAGTGGTCTTCGCAGCAGCGCGGCCACCAGCGTGTGCGCCACCCGCGCCGCGGTATCAAAGCAGCGGGCGCCGCCTGGCACCGTGCACAGCGACAGCGCCAGCGTCGGAAGACCGAGGAACCGGCCCTCGATCGCGGCCGCCACCGTACCCGAATACAGCACGTCATCGCCCAGATTGGCGCCGTCGTTGATGCCGGAGGCGACCATGTCGAACTCGGCATCCAGAGCCCCTGAAATCGCCAGGTGCACGCAGTCGGTGGGCGTCCCGGCCACGAAGTACACCTCCGGCTCTGCCTGAAACAGGCGCAATGGCGCGTCCAGAGTCAGGGAGTTACCGGCGCCGCTGCGATTGCGGTCCGGCGCCACCACCGTGATATCAGCCAGCGGCGCCAGCGCCTCGCGCAGACGCACAATGCCCTCGGCGCGATATCCGTCATCGTTGCAGACCAGAATTTTCACGGACAATCGGCGGGCGGTCCTTGAGAGATCACGCAGGAGGCTGGCACGAAACGCGCCAATATACTTCAATGGCCGTCTCGGGAGGAGCCATGAACGATGAGGACGAAGCCGAGCTGTTCCGTCGCGCGATGCAGGACGTGCGGCCGCTTAAACTCTCGCGCCGGGTCGAGAGCCGGGCACGCGCTCCCCGTGCGCGAGCGCGCTTTGCGCGTGCCGAGCGCGCAGCGGTGCTGAAGGAAAGTCTGCTCGCTCCGGGACCGTTCATCGATGCTCAGCCCGGCGATGAGTTGTTGTATCGGCGCTCCGGGGTGCCGGAGACGGTGCTGCGAAGGCTGCGCCGCGGCAGCTACCGGATCGAGGCCGAATTGGATCTGCATGGCCTGACCGGACCGGAAGGCACGCTGCAGCTCGCGCAGTTCCTGCAGCACGCGCGCACTCGCGGCCTGCAGTGCGTGCGCATCATTCACGGCAAGGGCCTGCGCTCAGGTCAGCGCGGTCCGGTGCTCAAGAATACCGTCAACACGCTGCTGCGACGCGCCGATGCGGTGCTGGCCTTCGCCTCGGCGCGCCCGGCCGGCGGCGGCACGGGCGCGACTCTGGTGTTGCTGCAACGCCCTGCCCCGGTGCGCAGCTAGTCGATTGTTTCTATCAACACACTCGCCATGGCCGCCAGCCCCTCGGCTCGGCCCAGGAAGCCCAGATGCTCCGGGGTCGTGGCCTTAATGTTGACGCGCGCGACATCCGTCTGCAGCAATTCGGCCACGCGCGCCCGCATGGGTTCACGCCAGGGCGCAATTCTCGGCGATTGCGCCAGCAGGGTGAGATCGGCATTGAGGATTCGGTAATGCTCGCGCGCCAGCAATTCGCAGGCGTGGCGCACGAAGCCGGCACTGTCCGCTCCGCGCCATTGCGCATCGCTATCGGGGAAGTGCATGCCGATATCGCCCAGTCCGGCCGCTCCCAGCAGGGCATCGACCATTGCGTGCAGTAGCACATCGCCATCGGAATGCGCTAGCACGCCGCGGGTGTGCGGCACGCGTATTCCGGCCAGCATCACGTGGTCGCCGGGACCGAAGGCATGGATATCGATGCCGGATCCAATTCTGATGCTCATCGCAAGCCTTCCTCACGCATACGCAGAATAGCCTGGGCGAGCAGCAGGTCCGCCGCACCGGTGACCTTGATGTTGGCGTCGCGCGCTTCGATCAGGCGCGCCCGCACTCCCTGCCACTCCATGGCCTGCGCCTCATCGGTGGGCACTCGGGCCAGCGTACGCGCCTGCTCGAGCGCGGCACGCAGTGCCCCGAGACGAAACATCTGCGGCGTCTGCGCCAGCCACAATGACTCGCGCGACAAGGTTGTCGCGCAATGCACCGGCTCGCCCTGACTGCGCGCCTGTGCCTGCTTCACGGTGTCGGCGACCGGCACGGCCAGCAGGGCCCCCTGCCCGCTCTCCTCGCCGCCGGTCAGGAGCCGCGCCAGGTCCGCAACACTCAGACACGGCCGCGCCGCATCGTGCACCAGTACCCAGTCCTCGGGCGCGGCGCGCCCGGCCAGTGCCGCCAGGCCATTGCTGACCGAATGGGCACGCTCGCTGCCGCCATCGACGCACTCGAAGCGCGCCGGCAGACGCGCTAGCAGCTGCGCTCGCCGCGACTCCGTGGCCGCCAGTACGATGCTGCCGCCCACGCACTCCGGATCATCGGCAAACGGTTGCAATGCCACTTCCAGCACCGTGCGCTGATTGAGCGAGGCGAATTGCTTGACGCTGCCGAAGCGGCGACCGGCTCCGGCTGCCGGCATCACCAGCCAGTAGCGCATGACGATCTCCGCGACGCGTCAGTGCGCAGCGGCCGTACGCTGCGGCGGCGCGGCCGGCGTCAGCGCGGACTTCTGCGGCACCACCTGAAAAAAGGTTTCATTGCCCGCTACCATGCCCAGATCACTGCGGGCCCGTTCCTCGAGGGCTTGGTATCCCTGCTTGAGATCACGCACTTCGGCGCCGAGCTGGCGATTGCGTTCGGTCAGGCGTGCATTCTCCGTTTGCTGCGCGGCCACCGCCGAGCGCAGCCGCCAGACCTCGCGCGCGCCATCGCCGGACAGCCAGAGGCGATACTGCAAGAGCAGCAACGCAGCAAACAAAGCGGCCGCCAGCCATTTCATGAGGACGCTAGCCTATCACTGTCCACAGGCCACGCCCGCTCAGACCTTGACCGGGAAGGCATCGCGGCCGGCGTAGCGGGGCCTGCCGCCCAACAGCTCCTCGATGCGCAGCAGCTGATTGTATTTGGCGGTGCGATCCGAGCGCGACATGGATCCGGTCTTGATCTGGGTCGCCGCCGTGGCCACGGCAATATCGGCGATGGTCGTGTCCTCGGTCTCGCCCGAGCGGTGCGAGACGATCGAGGCGTAATGCGCCTGGTCGGCCATGGCAATGGCTGCCAGGGTCTCGGTGAGCGTGCCGATCTGATTGGGTTTGATCAATATGGCATTGGCCACGCCGCGTGAGATGCCTTCGGCCAGTATGCGGGTATTGGTGACGAACAGATCATCGCCGACCAGCTGCACCTTGCGTCCCAGCGCCTTGGTCAGCAGCGCCCAG
>DASXLF010000151.1:0-1529 GCA_036496405.1 Steroidobacteraceae bacterium
GAGCGATGGTCGCTGCGAGTTTACGAATCAGGGCGCTTGGTTAGCACGACCGGTCCGCGACCGTCTTGGCATGCTCAAAGCCGCGAAATAGCCGAGCGCGCTGAGAACGGCGATGCAGAAGCTCACCGGCCAATCGGTGTAAAAAGCCAGCGTAAGGCCGAGCCAGGCTTCAGCCAGCGCGAGCGCGGCGGCCAGCGCCAGCCCGCTCCACAAGCCGGTAGCCACGCGCTGGGCCGCGGCGGGCGGGCCGACCATCAGCGTGAACACCAGCAAGACACCGACGATCTGCGCGCATTCGGAAACCGCCAGCGCAACGATCGCCAGAAAGGCCGTCGATACGAAGCGCAACGGCACGCCTTTGGCTTCGGCCAATTCGGGCTGCAGGCTGGCAAAGATCAAGGGCCGCATGATCGAGGCCAGCGCCACCAAAGTAATGACGCCGAGCACCGCCAGCGTTACGATCATGCCGCGATCGACCGCCAGCACATTGCCGAACAGCAGCGCGGTCGCCTGAGTGGCGAACGACGTATAATAGTGCAGGAACAGCAGGCCGAAGCCGAGCGCCAGCGCCAGCACCACGCCGATGGCGACGTCGCGGTTGCTGATGCGCTCGCTCAATAGGCCCATGGCGATGCCGGCGGCGAGCGTGAAGCCGAGCAGGCCCCAGAGCGGCGCGAGGCCGATCAATCCGGCGCCGGTAGCACCTGCGAATCCGATATGCGAGAGCGCATGGCCGGCAAAAGTCTGCCCGCGCATCACCAGGAAATAGCCGACGAGGCCCGACACCACCGCTACAATGCCGGCAGCGACGAATGCGTTGGTCATAAATTCATAGGCGAACATGTCAGTGATGATGGTGCCCATGGTTGTGACCATGGCTGTGACTATGGCCGTGACCGTGATCGTGATCGTGCATGTGGTCAGCGCGTTCAACGTCACGGCCGCGCGACATCACGAAAATATGGCCGTCGGCGCGCACGACCTGGATTTCTGTCCCGTACAATCGCGATAGTACTGGCGCGCTCACCACTTCATCGACGGTGCCAAGCACTGCCTGCCGGTTGCCCAGATAGAGCACGCGGTCGAGCGTGCCGAGCAGCTGGTTGAGCTCGTGGGCACTGAACAAAACCGTGATCTTGCGCTCACGGCAAACCTTGCGGACCACATTTATCGCGACCTCCTGATGCCGCGCATCGAGGCTGATCAACGGCTCATCCAGCAACAATAACTTTGGGCCGCCGAGGAGAGATTGGGCCAATAGCAGCCGTTGCCGCTCCCCGCCGGACATTTCGGACAAGGGCCGTGCGGCAAGATCGCGGGCCCCAACGGCATCGAGCGTTTCTTCAATAGCATCGCCGTCGTGGCGACTGAGCGAAGGCAGGCCCCAGCGCTCGCCGTTGAGCGAACTCGCGATGAAGTCGCGCCCGCGTACACGCAGGTCGGGCAATACCGTGCGCAGCTGCGGGAGATACCCGATCGCCGGGTTGCCGCGCTCGGGAGTGCGACCGAATACTGTCACGGTGCCTTGG
>DASXLF010000152.1:0-1602 GCA_036496405.1 Steroidobacteraceae bacterium
GAAATGGCCGCTGATCTGCGATCGCTGATCGAGGTGCTGGGCAAGGAGCAGGTGGTGGAGTTGCTGCCCGAGGCGCACCGGCTGGTGGAGGCACAGGATTACACGCGGGCGCGTGTTGTGCTGCAGCAAGTGCTGAAGGTACACAGCAAGCACACCGGCGCGCGGGAGCTGCTGTCAGAGATTCAGCGGCGGGTGGTGCAGAGGCAGCGCGACGAGCGCCTGCGGAATGCGCGCATGCATGCTGAGGATGCGCTCAGCCGGAGGGATTTCGACCAGAGCCTGCAAATTCTGAAAGAGGGGCTGGAGGTCGATCCGCAGAGCACGGCGCTGCTGAAATTGCAAGAAACGGTTCTGCTGGAGAAGAAGCGACAGGAACAGGTAGATGCACTGCTGCGGCAGGCCGACTCGGCGCGGCGCAAGGGGGATTTCAGGCTGGCTATGGCTTCGGCGCAGGAGGCGCTGAACGTCGACAACACCAGTTCGAAGGTAATCGCGCTGTACAACATGCTGGCGGCCGAGGCGGAGCGGGCGGAAAAGAAGGCGCAGGCCAGGAACATGATGCAGAACGTGCGCCGGCACCTGGACGAGCGGCAATTCAAAGAGGCGCTTGAACTGCTGTACGAGGTGGAGGAGATCGCGCCGGCCGATCCCGAAGTGCAGATGCTGATTGGCGATACGCATGCGGCGATCGAACAGACCATGCGGCGCGACATGATCGCGCGGCTCGAACAGCAGGTGGCCATGGCCAACACGCTCGAGCAGTTGCAAACAGTGTCCCAGGGTATCCAGGAGGCGCTGGCGGCGCTGCCCGCGGAGTCGGCGCTGTTTCGGCTGAGTGCGCAGGCTGATCGCAGAATCAAGGAGTTCGAAAACCGCCGGCTGGTGGAGGAAACGTATCAGCGCTGCCGGGATTTGCGTCCGCGGGAGGCTATGGAACTGGTGCGCGCGGCGCGCGAACGGCTTCCGGATGAGGAGAAGCTGCTGTCGCTGGAAAGGGTACTGAACGAGCGGTTGCAGCAACAGAGCGTGGAGGACCGCCGCTGCGAGTACCTGTCGCGAGCGCGGGAAGCACTGAAAGACGGCCACTATACGGATGCTGTGCACATTCTGGAGGCGTGCGAGGCGGAGGGAATCGCAAACGCCGAGGTGATGAGCCTGTTGGAATTTGCGCGAAACGAGGAGTCGGAGAACACCACGCAAAACCTGAAGCGCAGCAAGATGGTCCGGGCACAATACTTGGTGAACCAGGGGCAGTTTGAGGAAGCGATCGAATTCCTGACTGCAGCGCTGGCCGAGAGCGAGGAGCCGGCGCTCCGGTTGCTGCTGGAGCAGGCCGCGAGCGCGCGGGACGCGTTGCACCGGCAGGTGGACTCGGCGCTGGCCGCGGCCGGCAGACTGACGCAGGCGGGTAAGATCGGCGATGCTCTGCAGCTTCTACGGGTGCTGCCGCAGGAAGTTTCGGGGACAACGCGGGTGCAGATAGCTCTCGCCGCGCTGGAGGACGAACAGAACGGGGCGCTGTTCCGGATGGCCGGGCGTGCCTATGGCTTGCTCGGACACGATATCCCCGCGGGGCACCGGATGATGCAGCGCGTGGCGGCC
>DASXLF010000153.1:0-16988 GCA_036496405.1 Steroidobacteraceae bacterium
ATCGAGCGCCGTCGGCGGGGCCAGCACGCAGGCTGCGCCCAGTGCGCGCAGCGCCCTGAGATTGCGCGACAGGCCGGTGCAATAGCGCTGGGCGGCAATCGACTGATATACCTGCAGATCATCCTGTGCCCGACGCTGCGCCAGCGCCTGCGCCGCCTCGCTCGATACGCTGGCGATGAACGGCAGATGCTTGGGACGCAGTAGCCGCACGGCGCCAATCAGCGCTGAGGCCATACCGGGATCGTCCAGATCGGTCAGCAGTACCACCATACTGCGCTGGCGTACCAGTGAGCGGATGCGCAGCGCCGCCAACGCCGGGTTCGCCTCGGTGGGCTGCACGCGCGCCTGCGCCAGCAGTGCGCGAACCCCGGTGACCGCGGCCAGGCCGCGGCCGGGCGCGATCGCGGCCAGCGGCTGGTCGGCATACAGCAGCACTCCCACGCGATCATCGAGCGCCACCGCGCGCTGCGCCAGCCGCGCGGCGATATTGACGTACAGCGCCAGCCGGTCGCTGAAGCCGGCCGCAAGGCCGCTGGTGCGGCCGATGTCCAGCGCCACCACGATCTCGAGGTGCTGGTCCTCGGAAAAATCACGGCTGATCAGGCGCCGTGTTCTGGCGCTGGCCTTCCAGTCGATGGCGCGCGGCGGATCCCCGGCGCGATAATCGCGCAGCTGCAGTATCTCTCCGCCCGCACCCATGCGCAGGCTGGCGCGCGCACCGCCGGCACTGGCATCGAGCGCCCGCTCCGACTCATGCACCAGGTCCGGCACCACTCGCACGGTGGTGGCCGCCGGCAACGTACGGCTCCACCAGGCCAGCCCGAGCAAACCACGCAGTCGTACCCGCTGCGCCGGCCACTGGAACTGTCCCAGCCGGCGCGCACTGGCACTCAGACCGACAGCACACGGACCTTGCGCCGGCAGCATCAGCGCCACCAGTTCGCGATCGATGGCAATATCCGCCGGCGCTCCCGGCGCCAGCTCGAGCGCCGCGCTGCGCCGCCAGGCGGCGGTGAATTCGAACCGCACCGGCGTCGCGCGGCACAGCAGCCATTGCGCGGCGGTCTGCAGCTGCAGCCGCAGGTGCGCGCGCCGGCCCGCCCAGGCCTCATAGGCCAGACCCAGCAGCAATAGCCCCAGTGGCAGCGGCCACCAGCGCATCAGCTGCGCATCGCCGCTCCAGTCCCCGGTGATCGCTATCAATGCCGCCAGAGATACCAGCAGCAGCGCGTTTTGCCGCAGGCTCACGGGCTTGATCTCACCGCGGCACGGGGACCTGATCGGCGAGCCGCTGCACCAGCGCGAGTTCGCTGACCCCTTCGAGTATGGCTTCGCTCGAGAGCATCAGGCGGTGCGAGATCACCATGGGCATTACCGCCTTGACGTCGTCCGGGCTGACGAAATCCGCTCCGCGCAGTCCGGCCTCGATGCGTGCCGCGCGCAGTAACGCCAGCGCTCCACGCGTCGACAGACCCAGCGTCACCTGAGTGTGCTCGCGCGAAGCCTGCGCGATGCCGAGCACGTACTCGCGCAGCTCCGGCGCCACGTGTATGACATCGGCGCAGGCGCGCGCCGCCTTCAGCCGCTCGACATTGGCTACCGCCTCCACCGGCGCTGACGGATCTCCCGGGCCGCCGACCGCGATATCGCCGTAGCGCGTGAGCACCTGCAACTCATGTTCGCGCTCGGGATACGACAGTTCGATGCGCAGCATGAAGCGGTCGAGCTGCGATTCCGGCAATGGATAGGTGCCCTCGAAGTCGCCGGGATTCTGAGTCGCCACCACCAGAAACGCGACCGGCAGTCGATACAACTTGCGATCCACCGAGACCTGCCGCTCCTCCATCGCCTCCAGCAGTGCCGATTGCGTCTTGGGTCCCGCGCGATTGATCTCGTCGAACAGCAGCACCTCGGCGAATAGTGGTCCAGGACGGAACACGAATTCCCGGCGAGTGTTGTCGAATACGTGCACGCCGATGATGTCTGAAGGCATCAGATCGGCCGTGCCCTGTATGCGCTTGAAACTGCCGCCCATGGCCGCGGCCAGACTCTTGGACAGCAGTGTCTTGCCCAGTCCGGGCGCACCCTGAATCAGCACGTGCCCGCGCCCGACGATGGCGATGGTCAGGGCGTGGATCGCGCCGCGCAGCCCGATCACCTTGCTCGAGAGCGCCTCCTGCAGGCCCAGCTCCAGATCCTGAAGTTCATTGCTCACGTGAGATGTCCTTGCACAGTCGCCAAATAATTGTGCAGTCGTTTCAGATTCATGCGTTCTCCGCCGCAAACCCGCGCATACAGGGCATGCAGTTCGCGGCGTTGCTGGGCGCTCAAAGGTGCCCGCTCATCCAGCCATTCCCACACCGGCTCGCCATTGTCCGACAGACCCAGGCGCCGGCGCAGCACATTGAAAAAATTGCTGAACAACTCCCGGCGCGCATCGGCGGCATCCACCGCCGCCGAAAAAAAGCGGCCGCTGGCCTCGATCAGCGCCGTTTCGTCAACGGCGTGCCAGCCGTCCGCGGTGCGGCGCATTCGCCGCGGCCCGAGCACGAATAGCAGCCATAACAGCACAATCCACCAGAGCGTGCGATGCAAGCGCGGATCGCCGAAGAAGCGCGCCGCGTCATAGAAATCCACCAGTCCCTGGTGCGCATCATCAAAGATCACACGCCCGCGCTCGCCGCGCGACCAGGCGATGATATTCGACAGCAGCAGGGCGTTATCCGCCTGGTCGAGCTCGCGATTGCTGAACGGCGTTGCGAAGGCGCAGACGATGATCTGGCCCTGGCCCTGGCTCTTAAGCCACATCACGCTTTGGGTGGAACCGAGCTTGCGGGCGATCGCCAGCGGCAACGACTGATCCGTTGAGTGCGCCCGCCATAGTGATGTCGGCAGTTCGGAAATCGCCTGCAGAGCATGGACGCCCTGCAGCAAAGGATGCTGGCCCTGGCCCACAAAGCCGACGGGTTGTGGCGCCAGCCATTGCTTGAGCGTCGCGGTATCGGTGGCGGCGCTGAAGTGCAGGTGACTGATTCGCTGCAACGTCATGCGGCTATCCACACTTCCGCCCAGCGACCACTGCGGCGTATCGTCGAGCGCCGCCATGACCAGGAGCGTATTGCCGTCTTTGATCCAGCGCTCGAGCGCCTGCCATTCCGACAATTGATAGGGCAGGCGCTGCGGCAAGGTCGTGATCAGCACGTTGCCGCCGCCGGCGACCGAGAGTTCGGCTGCCGTCAGCCGGTCATAGCGGTAGCGAAGACTGGCCAGCGGTATGTGTTCCGCCTGCAGCCAGCGCCAGGCGCCCAGGTAGCCGTCGGCGCCCGACTCGCTGCTCACCGGTAGTGTTTGTTCGCCCTGGGCCGACGGTTTGGGAAAGAACAACAGGTAGAAACACAGCAGTGCTGCCAGCGCCAATGCCAAAGTCACCAGCCGCTCCTTCATGCGCGCAGCTGCCGGTACAGCTCCAACCCGTCGGCAAGCACCTGCAAGGTCTGTGGGTCGGCCGCAGCGGACTCCTCGCGCCCCTGCTCACCGTACAAACGGCGCTCGGCCAGTCGCGATACATCCACGAAGCGCGTGCGTTGCGCCGCATCGTCGAAGGTCCCGCGCTCCCCCAGCTCGCGATGCGTCAATGCGCGTTCCCTGCTCAGCCGTCCCGATCGGTGCAATGCCTGCACCAGGGCCGCCAGCAACGCCGCGGGACGCTGCCATAGCGGCAGCGCCTCGAGATCGGGTAGTCCGGTCTCCGATTCAGCCGCGCGGGTCGCGCGCCCGCTTTCGGCTGCTACGCGCCGGCCGCGCCGGCCGCGTGTCAGCACACCCAGCGCCTTGAATTCGCGCCGCACAATCCACAGCGCCAGGCACAGCACGGCGGCCACCATGGCGTAGCCCAGCACGCGCGCCAACAGCGGCGGCAGTGCCAGATGCGCCAACAGGTTGCGCAGCCAGCTGACGTTCTGCGGCGGCTGACGCAGCAAGGACGCCAGCCACTCCTTGAATTGTTGCCAGCGCGACTGACGCACGACCACCCGCTGCAGCGTCTGCATGACCTGTGGCAGTGAATCGATGTGGGGCGCGCTGCTGAGTGGCGGCGACTGGTAACGCCGTGCCTGCTGCGCCAGTTCCGCAAGTGCGGTGCGGTTGAGGCCTCGCTGCCAATCGCGTGCCAGTTGGGGGATGAGACCCAGATCGATGAGTGCGTGTTCCAGATCCGGGCATTGCTGCAGCAGCGACTGGCCCGTGTCCGCTGTGCGCGCCATAGCCGCGCAATCTTCCAGCACCTGCGCCGCATCAGATGCGGGAGTGGGATCGCACTGTGCCAGTGGCGAGAATGCCAGCAAGGCCAGCCAGGGCAGCGCCGCCCGCATGCGCGGTCCTAAGGCAGGGCTCCGACCCGCGCCGCGAGATCGCCGCCCTCGCGCCGCAGCTGCAGATCGCGGTACATCGCCAGCAGCACCGCCGGGATCATGGGCAACACGAACACATTGGCGACGATGCTGATGGCCTGAACCAGCAGCTGTGCGGTGGTGAGATCGTGGCGCGAGATCGCGGCGAACACCCCGGCGATCAAACCCACCACCATCGAGAACACCAATATGATAATCACCGCGATGGTGAGAATGGTCGAGGATCGCCACCAATGCCCCTTGATCAGGTCGCGGCTGTATTGCAGCGACTGCAAGGCGCCGGCGTCCTCGGCATACAGCGCCACCGGCCACAGGCACAGCGCACCAAGAAAATAGATGCCGGGCACCACGAGCAATATCAGGCCGACAATGATGATGGCCCACCAGACGACAGCGGCGATCACCGCGCGCCCGAGACGTGCGAAACCGATGGCTATGGCCTCGCCGAAATTCAGCGGCGTGTCACCCAGGGCCACGGCATTCTGACTGGCAATCAACGCGCCGTAGAACGCCAGTGACAGCACGGACTGCAGCAGGTACAGCGCCATCACCGGCGGTTGGCGGTATACCTGCAGTAATGCGGCGCCGGTGATGCCAATGCCGGCATTGCGCACGTATAGGGTCAGGAAAATGCTGAATGTTCCCATGATCAGGGACCCCACCAGCGCTATGGGCCAGCAGCGCGCGAAGGACTCGCGGTAGAGCTTGATGGCGTCATCGACGACACCGCCGATCGGAAGCGGGGCGGTAGGCCTGGTGTACATGGGTACCCTCCCTCGAATGGCGCTAAAGGTATCAGATTGGCTCGCTGGCGCTATGATCCGCAGATGCAAGAGGGCGGATGGTCGGACATACGGCTCGAGCGGCTGCATCGCGTGATGTCCGGCTATATCGAGCGTGGCGAAGTGCCGGGCCTGGTGCTGTTGCTGAGCCGGTACGGGGCCGTGCACACCGAGGTGCTGGGCTGTGCCGCGCGCGAAAACCGCGCGCCCATGCAGCGCGACACGCTGTTTCGGATCGCCTCGATGACCAAGCCGGTCACCGCCGTGGCCGCCATGATCCTAATCGAGGAATGCGTACTGCGGTTGGATGAACCCGTGGACCGCTGGTTGCCGGAACTCGCGAACCGGCGTGTGCTGCGCCGGATCGACGGCCCGCTCGAGGATACGGCGCCCGCCCGCCGCGCCATCACCCTGCGCGACCTGCTCACCATGCGCCTGGGTCTGGGTCTGGCCAACGTGTTCGCGGCTTCCGGATCCAGCCCCATCGACAAGGCCATCGAGGAGCTACAGCTGGTGGGATTCGGGCCGCCGAATCCAGCCGCGCCGCTCTCGCCCGACGAGTGGCTGCGTCGGCTCGGCACCCTGCCGCTGATGGCACAGCCCGGCGAGCGCTGGCTATACAACATCGGCTCTTATGTGTTGGGAGTACTGATCGCGCGCGCCTCGGGACAGCCGCTGGAGCGTTTCATGCGCGAGCGCATCTTCGAGCCACTGGGTATGACCGACACCGCCTTCAGCGTGCCGCCGGAGAAGCTCCACCGGCTGGCTGCCGGCTACGGGCCCAATGCACGCACCGGCGCGCTGGATCTGCTCGATGACGCGCACCACAGCGCCTGGAGCCAGGCGCCGGCGTTTCCCGACGGCGGCGCCGGGTTGGTTTCGACCATCGATGACTATCACGCGTTCGCGCAGATGCTGCTGTTGCAAGGCCAGGCGCCCGAGGCGCGCCTGCTCTCGCGGCTATCGGTACAGACCATGGTCACGGACCAGCTGACACCGGCGCAGAAGGCGATTTCAGGATTGGTGCCCGGGCAGTTTGACCACCGCGGCTGGGGCTTTGGCGTGGGCGTGGTCACCGCGCGCGATGACCTGTATGCGGTGCCCGGACGTTACGGCTGGGACGGCGGTTATGGCACCAGCTGGTGGTCGGACCCGGATGAGGATTTGATTGCCATCCTCATGACGCAACGCGCGGGGTTCCCACAGCACTCGAGCGTGTATCTGGATTTCTGGACGTCGGTGTATCAGGCCATCGACGACTAGGCCCGACGATCAGGCGAGCGCCGGATAGTCGATGTAGCCCTTGGGCCCGGGCACATAGAAGGTCGACATGTCCGGTGTATTGAGCCGGGTGTTCAAACGCAGTCGCTCGACCAGATCCGGATTGGCGAGAAACGGGCGGCCAAAGGCGATCAGATCGGCGCGCCGCTCGAGCAAGGCCCGTTCGGCACTGGCGGCGTCGAAGCCGCCGGCCAGAATGAACAGCCCGGTAAAGCCGGTGCGCAGCTTTACCTTGAATTCGGCCGGCACCGGCGGCGCCCCCATGGCCGAATGATCCAGCACGTGCAAGTACAGCAGACCCAGGGTCGATAGTTCGCGGGCCAGCTCAAGGTACTGCGCGTCCTGGTCGGCATAGTGGCCGGTGGCGTTGAATATGCCGTACGGGGACAGGCGCATGCCGACGCGATCGCCGCCCACGGCTTCGATCACGGCGCGCGCAACGTTAAGCGCGAAGCGGTTACGGCCCGCAATGCTGCCGCCGTAGCCGTCAGTGCGACGGTTGACATTGGCATTCAGGAATTGCTCGATGAGATAGCCATTGGCGGCATGCAATTCGATGCCATCGAAGCCGGCTTCCATGGCGAGACGCGCCGACTGCGCAAACTCCGCCACCGCCCTGGCGATATCGCGCTCGCTCATGGCGCGCGGTGCGCTATACGGCTGCGAGCCCAGGGCATCGGTGTACATCTCACCCGGACATAACTGGCCTCCAGGCCCGATTACTTCCGCGCCGGCCGGCAGGTTGGCAATGTGGCTGACGCGCCCGGTGTGCATGAGCTGCACGAAAATCTTACCGTCGCGGGCATGGACCGCCTCGGTCACCGGTTGCCAGCCGCGCACGTGCGCGGCATTGAAGAGCCCGGGAATTCGCGCGTAGCCCAGGCCATTGGGCGAGGGTGAAGTGCCCTCGGTAATGATCAGACCCGCGCCCGCCCGCTGGCCGTAGTACTGGGCCATCAGGGCGTTCGGGGTGTTGTCGGCGACCGCGCGATTGCGTGTCATGGGTGACATGACCAGCCGGTTCTTGAGTTGCAGCGAGCGCGATTGCAGCGGTTCAAATAGCATGGCGACCTCTACGGGTGGCGGCATACTGCGGGTGTGGACTGACCGCATCAACGCATGATCGGGTCATAACCTATTCACTAAACCACATGAGTATTTCCGGGACCCATTCCTTGCGCGCTGACGTGCTCATGCTATTGACTGCATTGATCTGGGGCGGCTCATTCGTCGCGCAACGTCTGAGTCTTGACACCATCGGGCCGTTTTTGTTTAACGCCGTGCGCTTTCTACTCGGCGCGCTGGTGGTGGCGGCATTGAGCCGCTGGCTCAGGTCGCCGCAAGCGCGGACCACGCGCGGGCGCGCACCGCTGCCCTGGGCGCCTGGCATCCTGCTCGGCGTATTGATCGCCGTGTCGATCGGCGCGCAGCAACTGGGGCTGCTCTATACCAAGGTCGCCAATGCCGGTTTCATCAGCGCCATGTATGTGGTCATCGTGCCGCTGCTGACGCTGCTGGGTGGCCGGCGCCTGCGGCCCGGCATTGTTCTCGGTGCGCTGTGCGCGGCGCTGGGGCTGTACTACCTCGGCGGCCGTCATCTGACGCTCGGTTACGGGGACGGCCTGGAGTTGCTGGGGGCGACTGCGGCCGCAGTGCAGGTTCTGTTAATCGGCAGCCTGACGCAGAAGCATGACCCATTACGCCTGGTCTTGATCCAGAACCTCGTCTGCGGCGTCGTCAGTCTCGCGGCCGCCTATGCATTGGAGACCATACGTCTGGCCGACATTCAGCACTCGGCGCTGACGATCTTCTACGGCGGGGCCGTGTCGGTGGGTATCGGCTATGCCCTTCAGGCCATCGCCCAGAAGGATGCGGTACCGGCGCACGCCGCCGTTATCTTCAGCCTGGAGGGCGTGTTTGCTGCCGTCGCTGCCTGGATCGTCATTGGCGAGACGCTCTCGGCTGCGGCCCTGGGCGGCTGTGCACTGGTGCTCACTGGTTGCGTGCTCAGTCAGTTGCCGGGGCGCGCATCTGCCCGCAGCAGCGGCATTAACTAAAATTTAACTTGAGTGGTGGGGCAGACGGGAGCAGTCTGCGACCCACGGGCCTTCGTGGGGAAGATACCAATAATTATTGCTGGGCCTTAGCCAGACAAAGTCCATCCCGTATCGTTGACAGTTGCGCTTCGACGCAGCATCGATGCGACAGGCATCACCGGCACACTTCGGGGGAGGGCGATTGTGATACATGAGCTGTCCGCGCCTGTGCGCCGTATCGTGGTGCTGCGCCCGAATCATCGACTGGGCAATACGCTGCTGTTGACACCGCTGATTCAGGAACTGGAGGCGCGCTTTCCCGGCGCCGAGATTGAACTGGTGGGCGGCGGTCGAGCCGGACGCGCGATATTCGAGCAATTTCCCCAGGTCACGACGCTGCACACTTTCCCGGCGCGCTCGTATGCACAGCCGGGAACGGTACTGAAGCTGCTCGCGGCATTGCGACAGCGCACCTACGATCTGGCCATCGACCCTGTCCCGCGCTCGCGGTCGGGGCGGTTTCTGCTCAGCCTGGTGCGCGCGCGCATGCGCATCGGCTACCGATGGGACGTGCGCATTCGTGACTGCATGCTCACTCACGCCGTGGATCCAGCCCTGGCGCCCGTACATTGCGCGCAATCACCGCTATACCTGCTGCGTTCGGCATTACCGCCCGGCGCGCAACACACGGACCCGGGATTCACGCCCTGGCGGTTGGAGCTGCGACTGACGGATGCCGAGCGTCGCGCGGGCGCACTCACCTTGGCAGCAGCACTGGGTGATTCGGCGCCGCCGGCCGAAGCCCCGATCGGCATCTACGCGCATGCCAGCGGTGAAAAATGCCTGCCGTCGCTATGGTGGCGGCGGGTCGTGACCATTCTGCGCACGCACGTACCGACCATGCCCATCGTCGAATTTCTGCCCGAGGATGGCCGCCGGCGTCTCGCCGCTGATATTCCTTCGCTGTACACACGCGATCTCAGATTGCTCGGCGCCTCGCTGGCAGCCACCGCCGTGGTGGTAGTCGCCGATTGCGGCGTCATGCATCTGGCGGATGCCGCCGGCGCGCGGGTGTTTGGTCTGTTCAAGACCACGGAGCCGGCACGCTATGGTCCCTGCGGTCCCGTGAGTGAAGCACTGTGGGTGCGCAACGCCAGCGCCGACCTCATGGCCACTCAGATCCGCTGCGCGCTGTAACCGCTAGCGTCGCCCGGGCCGCGTATCGGGCAGGAATCCAGCCAGTACTCCGATCACCGGCAGGTAGGCACACACCTGATACACGTATGCGATGCTGGTCCTGTCGGCCAGCACACCCAGCAGCGCCGCGGCGAGTCCGCCGATTCCGAAAGCCAGGCCGAAGAACATGCCGGAGATCATGCCCACCTTGCCCGGCACGAGTTCCTGTCCATAGACGACGATGGCCGGAAAGGCCGAGGCCAGCAGCAAGCCGATGGTCACCGTCAGCGGTCCGGTCCAGAACAGGCCCACGTGCGGCAGCAACAGCGTGAACGGCAACGGCGCCAGGATTGAAAACCAGATGATGAACTTGCGCCCGAAGCGATCTCCCAGCGGACCGCCGGCCATGGTGCCCACGGCAATGGCGGCCAGAAACACGAACAGATGCAGCTGCGCATTTTGAATCGATAAGCCGAAACGCTGGATGAGGTAGAACGTGTAGTAGCTGCTGATGGCGGCCAGATAAGTGAATTTCGACAGCATCATGGTCATCAACACCGCCAAGCCGGTGAGCACCACGCGCGGCGGCAGCGCCACGCCGATCGCCCGGTGAGAGGCGGCGCTGGTGCGCAGGCGTTCGAGCCCGTGATGCTGGTACCAGATGCCGACGTTCCAGAGGATGGCGCACGACACCAGCGACAGCAGTGCAAAGAAGGCGATACTGGACTGGCCCCAGCGCACCACCACCAGCGCCGCCGCCAGCGGGCCTATCGCCTGGCCGATATTGCCGCCGACCTGGAATATGGATTGCGCCAGACCGTAACGGCCGCCCGAGGCCATGCGGGCCACGCGCGAGGATTCAGGATGGAATACCGACGAGCCGACACCGATGAGTGCCGCGCCCAGCAACAGAATCCCGTAGTGATGCGCCACCGACAGCACCATCAGGCCCGATAAAGTGAACAAGGTGCCACCGGGCAAGGCCAGCGGCGTCGGTCGGCGATCGGCGTACAGTCCGACCATGGGCTGCAGGATCGAAGCGGTGATCTGGTACACCAGGGTCACGACTCCAATCTGACCGAAGTTCAGCCCCAGGTTGCTCTTGAGGTCCGGATAAATCGCTGGCAGCAACGACTGCATCATGTCATTGAGCAAATGACAGACGCCCACCGCCACGATCACGCTGAATACCGTGGTTGGTATTTGCGCGGTGCGTGGGCCGGATTCCGGCGTGCTCAAGGGTTCAAGCATGGGGGTGGGAGGCTACTGCAACCGGCGCTCAACGCGCACGGTAGCGCTGGCTCAGTTCACGTCGAGATAATCGAGAATGCCGCGCGCGGCCTCGCGGCCCTCGAACACCGCGGTGACCACCAGATCCGAGCCGCGCACCATGTCGCCGCCAGCGAATACTTTGGGGTTAGTGGTCTGAAACGGCCGTTGTGCCGCCGCGCTCACGCGCACGCGTCCACTCGCATGCAGCGCGATCTGGTGTTGCTCGAACCAAGCCGCGGGACTGGGTTCAAAACCGAAGGCAATGATCACGGCATCGGCTGGGACGATGCTCTCGGTGCCGGGAATAGTCTCGGTGAGGCGGCGACGGCGCGGTCCGGGCGGTCCGAGCCGCGTTTTGACGACCCTGATGCCCTCGACGCGCTGCTGGCCGATGATCTCCACCGGCTGACAGTTGAACAGGAATTCGACGCCCTCTTCCTTGCTGTTCTTGTAGTCGCGGCGCGAGCCCGGCATGTGTTGGTCATCGCGCCGGTAAGTGCAGGTCACCGACTCCGCGCCTTGGCGAATCGCGGTGCGGTTGCAGTCCATGCCGGTATCGCCACCGCCCATCACCACCACGCGCTGACCTCTGAGATCAATGAAGCGCCGCTCGGCGCCCGGCAATCCCAGCTCACGATCGATGTTGGCGATCAGATACGGCAGCGCCTCGTAGACGCCGGGCAGATTCTCGCCGTCAAGGCCGCCTTTGACATAGTTGTAGGTTCCCATGCCCAGGAACACCGCATCGTATTCGCGCAGCAGTTCATCGAATGCAATGTCGGCGCCGATGTCGACGCCAAGCCGGAATTCCACGCCCATGCCTTCCATGATCTCGCGGCGCGTCTCGACCACACCCTTCTCGAGCTTGAATGGCGGGATGCCGAACGTCAGCAGGCCGCCGATGCGTGGGTAGCGATCGAACACGATGGGCTTGACGCCGTTGCGCACCAGGATGTCGGCGCAGCCGAGACCTGCGGGCCCGGCGCCGACCACGGCGACGCGCTTGTCGGTCACGCGCACGCCGGACATGTCCGGCCGCCATCCCTGCCTGACCGCCTCATCGGTGATGTACTTTTCAATCGAGCCGATGGTGACCGCGCCGAGTCCGTCATTGAGCGTGCAGGCGCCCTCGCACAGGCGATCCTGTGGACAGATGCGTCCACACACTTCCGGCAGCGAGTTGGTGCGATGAGACAGCTCGGCGGCTTCGAACAGCTTGCCTTCGTTGAGCAGGTTCAGCCAGTTGGGAATGTAGTTATGAACCGGGCACTTCCATTCGCAGAACGGATTGCCGCACGAAAGACAACGGCCGGCCTGCTGCGCAGCCACTTCCGGCTCATAGCGGGTATAGATTTCCTTGAATTCCAGGATGCGCTCGGCCACCGGGATTTTTTCCGGTTCGTGACGCGGGAACTCCAGGAATTGCAGAGTCTTGTCGACCATCTCAAGCCGCGCGCCGCAGATGCTCGATCAGTGAATCGATCGACGCCGCTTTCGGCTTCACCAGCCAGAAGTGGCCGATATAGGAGCGCAGATCGTTGCAGATCTCATCGCCCCAGACGCTGGCGGTTTCTGCCACGTGCAGCCGAATCAGCTCTTCCAGGTGCTGCACATTGTTGAGCATGCTCTCGTTGGTGAGGCGGTGGATGTCGATGAGCTCGTGGTTGTAGCGATCGACGAAACCGCGTTCCAGATCGAGCACGTAGGCGAAGCCGCCGGTGAAGCCGGCGCCAAAATTCACGCCCGTGCGGCCCAGTACGCACACCACGCCGCCGGTCATGTATTCGCAGCAGTGATCGCCGGTCCCCTCGATGACCGCGACCGCGCCCGAGTTACGCACCGCGAAGCGCTCGCCGGCCTGACCGGCCGCGAACAACTGGCCACCGGTGGCACCGTACAGGCAGGTGTTACCCATGATGACGGTATCGCGCGCCACATAGCCCGCGCTCTTGGGCGGCTTGAGCACCAGGCGGCCCGCGGCCATGCCCTTACCGACGTAGTCGTTGGCATCGCCTTCCAAATACATGTGCAATCCACCGGCATTCCACACCCCGAAGCTCTGGCCGATGGAGCCGTTGAGATGCACCACCAGCGGCGCCTCGGCCATGCCGTAGTTGCCCCAATGCCGTGCGATCTCGCCCGAGATGCGCGCGCCGATCGAGCGGTTGAAGTTCTTGACCGGGTACTGCCATTCGCCGCCCGACTGGCGGGTGATTGCCGGCAGCATGTCGGTGAGCATGCGCTCGGCCAGTTCGCCGCGATCGAACGGCGCGTTCGAGGGCTCGATGCACACGTGCGAGCGATCGGACACCAGGCCGCCATCCGACAGCAGCGGCCGCAGATCAAGTTTGCTCTGCTTGGAGGTCTCGCCCGGCAGAATCTCCAGATACTCGGTGCGGCCGATGAGATCGACCATGCGCCGCACGCCCAGGCTCGCCATGACTTCGCGGCATTCCTCGGCCACGAAGCGGAAATAGTTCATCACCATCTCCGGCATGCCGAGAAAGAATTTCTGCCGCAGCACCGCGTGCTGCGTGGCAACGCCGGTGGCGCAATTGTTGAGATGACAGATGCGAAGGTACTTGCAGCCCAAGGCCACGACGGGCGCGGTGCCGAAGCCGAAGCTCTCGGCACCGATGATGGCCGCCTTGATCACATCGACGCCGGTCTTGAGGCCGCCGTCGGTCTGCACGCGCACGCGGTGGCGCATGTCGTTGGCGCGCAGCGTCTGATGCGTTTCGGCCAGTCCCAGCTCCCAGGGCGTGCCGGCATACTTGATCGACGACAACGGGCTGGCGCCGGTTCCGCCGTCGTAGCCGGAGATCGTGATCAGATCCGCATAGGCCTTGGCGACACCGGCTGCCACGGTGCCGACGCCGGGCTCGGCGACCAGTTTCACCGACACCAAAGCCGTCGGATTGACCTGCTTGAGATCGAAGATCAATTGCGCCAGGTCCTCGATCGAATAGATGTCGTGATGCGGTGGCGGCGAGATCAGTCCGACGCCGGGCCGCGCGAAGCGCAGCCTGGCGATCATCTCGTTGACCTTGTGCCCGGGAAGCTGGCCGCCCTCACCGGGCTTGGCGCCCTGCGAAATTTTGATCTGCAGTACTTCGGCATTGGTCAGGTACTCGGGCGTGACGCCAAAGCGTCCCGAAGCCACCTGCTTGATCTTGGAATTCTTCTCGGTGCCGTAACGCACCGGGTCCTCACCACCCTCGCCGGAATTGGAGCGGCCACCCAGGCGGTTCATGGCAATCGCGAGCGCCTCGTGTGCCTCCGGCGACAACGCTCCCAGTGACATGCCGGCCCCATCAAAGCGCGCCAGCACGGCCTCGATGGGCTCGACTTCCTCGATCGGAATCGGCGCGACCGTACGGCTGAAACCCAGCAGATCGCGCAGCGTCGAGGCGGGCCTGGCGTTCACCAGTTGCGCATAGACCTTATATTGCTCGTAGTCACCGGCGACCACGGCCGCCTGCAGGGCCGCGATCACATCGGGGTTGTACATGTGGTATTCGCCGCCGTGCACGTACTTGTACAGGCCGCCCTGCTCGGTGGGTGAGCGCGGATTCCAGGCCCGCAGCGCCATATACTTCTTGTCGTTCTCCAGATCCTCGAAGTCCGCGCCCTCGATGCGGCTCGCCGTGTGCCGGAAGCACAAGTCCACCACCTCGCTCGACAGGCCCACGATTTCGAACAGCTGCGCGCCGCGATAGCTCGACACGGTCGAGATGCCCATCTTCGACATGATTTTGTACAGGCCCTTGCGGATACCGCGGCGGTAGCTGCGCCCGAGCTCGCGCCGTTCCTGCGACTCGAGCTTGACGCGGGCCTTGCGCATCATTTCGTACAAGGTCTGATACGCCATGTACGGATACACCGCCGTGGCGCCATAACCGATCAGGCAGGCGAAGTGATGCGGATCGCGCGCGGTACCGGTCTCGACCAGGAGATTGCACTTGCAACGCAGCCCGGTCTCGACCAGCCGATGATGCACCGCGCCGGTGGCCAGCAGTGCGTGCGCGGGCAGCCTGCCCTGCACCAGGTAACGGTCGGACAGCACCAGCACCAGTTTGCCGTCGCGCACCGCGGCCTCGGCCTGATCGCAGATGCGCAGGATGGCCGCCTTGAGACCTTCCTCAGGATCGTACTGCAGTTCGATAAACTCATTGGCCTCGACCACATCGTCCGAGGCCAGGATCTGACGCAATTTGCGTTGCGACAGGATGGGCGAATTCAGGACGATCTGGCGCGCATGCTCCGGAATGGGCACGAACACATTGCACTCGGGGCCGATCTGCGTGGAGAGCGACATCACGATCGACTCGCGCAGAGGATCAATCGGCGGGTTGGTGACCTGTGCGAACTGCTGCCGGAAATAGTCGTACAGCGCGCGCGGCTTGTGCGAGAGCACCGGCATGGGTGTGTCATCGCCCATGGAGCCCACGGCTTCACTCTCATCCTCGGCCAGGACGCGGATGATCTCATCCCGCTCTTCGGCCGAGATGGCGAACATCTTCTCGTATACCGCCAGCATCTCGCTGTCCATGGGCTCGGCGGCGAGCCGCGGATCGATCAGGTCGGACTCCAGGTAGCGCACGCCCTTCTTCTGCCAGGCCTTATAGGGATGGCGGCTCTTGAGCATGGCCTCGACGTCGCGGGTCTCGAGCAGGGTACCGGTCTGCAGATCCAGAGCCACGATCTCGCCGGGTCCCAGCTTGCCCTTGCGCACCACATCTTCGGGCGCGTAGTCCCAGACCCCGGTCTCCGAGGCGATGGTCAAGTGCCGGTTCTTGGTGATCACAAAGCGCGCCGGCCGCAGGCCATTGCGATCGAGTGTGCAGGCGGCGTAGCGGCCATCGGTCAGCACCACCCCGGCCGGACCATCCCAGGGCTCCATGTGCGCCGAGTAAAACTCGTAAAAGGCACGCAGATCCGAATCCAGTGTGTCCACCGCTTGCCAGGCCGGCGGGATCAGCAGCCGCAGGGCCTGAGGCACATCCAGGCCACCCATGAGCAGCACTTCGAGCATGTTGTCCAGACTCTGTGAGTCCGAACCTTCCAGGGACACCAGGGGCAGGATGTCGCTCAGGTCAGGCAGCAGCGGCGAGCGCAGCACGGGGGCCCGGGCCACGGCCCACTGCCGGTTGCCCTCGATGGTATTGATCTCGCCGTTGTGCGCCAGCAGCCGGAAAGGGTGCGCCAGCCGCCACTGCGGCAACGTATTGGTCGAGAAGCGCTGGTGAAACACCGCCACCGAGGCCTCGAGCCGGGGATCGGCGAGGTCGGGATAGAACTCCGCCAGATGCTGCGGCATGACCATGCCCTTGTAGACAATGGTGCTCGCCGACAGGCTCAGGCAGTAGAACTGGGGATCCAGACTGAGCGCCTTCTCGGTGCGCCGCCGGGCCAGGAACAGCTTGCGGTTAAAGCTGGCCTCGTCGATGTCGGCGATACGGCAGTTCACAAACGCCTGTTCGATGCGCGGCAGGCTCTTCAGGGCCTCGGCGCCGCAGGCTTGCGGATCGGTGGGCAGCACCCGCAGGCCCGCCAGCACCAGCCCCTCGCGCTCCAACTGGCCCTTGAGCTCAGCCCGCGCGAGCGTTGCAAGTGCCGGATCTGTATTCAGAAATAGCAGGCCGGAGGCGAACCGCGGGCTCAGCTTGATCTTGGCGTCCCGGGCCACGGCCCGCAGGAACTTCTCCGGCTTCTTGAGCAGCACCCCGCAGCCATCGCCGGTCTTGCCGTCGGTGGCGATCGCACCGCGGTGAGTGAGGCGATTGAGCGAGGTAATAGCGGTCTGGACCAGCCAGTGGCTGGGTTTGTCGTCGAGGCTCGCGATCAGCCCAAAGCCGCAGCTGTCGCGCTCGAATGACTCGCGGTACAGGCCGCGGCCGGTGTGCTTGCTCATATATAGAGTCCCGGAGCCAGAAGCTCGAGCCTTGCGGGGGCGAGCCGACCTCACACCCCCGGGACCCAAGCCCAGGGGGACTTTCAAGGCAAGTTGGAGGCGGATCGTCCGAAGGGCC
>DASXLF010000154.1:0-34624 GCA_036496405.1 Steroidobacteraceae bacterium
TTGGCGGGCGACTCGACGATAACCAGGTTGTCCGCCATGGCTATTGTGGCAGGGCGCCTAAAACGAAAAACCGCGGACGAACCGCGGGTGCCTGCCTCGACCGTAAGGCCGACGGCTCAGTGCGGGTCGCATTGCGGGACATCGAATACCAGATCTTCCATGCGCGCGTAGGCCAGTTCCTGTCCCGGCTGGCTGGACAGCACCATGAGCACTACCCATTTGACCTGTTCCAGATCCAGCTCCTCGGTATCGAGTGCCAGCAGTCGATCGATCACGATTTCGCGCTGACTGGGTGAGAGGATGCCACCGGCCTCGAGCGAGGCCAGCAACCCGCGGCACTGCGAGTCCAGGCGCACCAGCTCTTCCGGCGCGTATACGCGAAAGGCGCCGTTACCGCGCAGATCCGGCCGTTCACGCTCCTCGGCGAGATCGGCCAGCCAGTCGAGCGCGCGCTCGACATTGGCTTCGCCAAAGCCGGCACTTTCCAGGTCGCGCGCGAGTGTCTCGCGCTCGGCGCTTGCGGGAAGCTCTTCGAGCATGTAGCGGTCGAAGACGTAGATCAGGATGTCGAAAACGGTGTTGTCCATCATTGATTCGATAATCGGTCGGTCCGCTGAAACGCTCGCCTCACAGGCGCACGTATCGGCCTCCAGCCTGCGATCCGACGGCGCCCTCGAGCTCAAGAATCAGCAACATGGACGCGATGGAATGGCTGGGGAGGCCGGTTCGCTCGACCAGCGCATCGACGCTCGCCGATTCAAACCCCAAGGCATCTAACAGGATTTTGTGCCCCTTGTCCAACGTCATGGCCGCGGCTGTGACACGATCGCCGCTGCCGGTGAGTGACATATCGTCTTGTTTATCAAAGGAAATGGCGATCTCGTCAAAAATATCCTGCGCGCTCTCGACCAGCTTGGCGCCCGCCTGGATCAATGCATGACAGCCGCGCGTGAGCGGATTGTGGATCGAACCGGGAATGGCAAACACCTCGCGACCCTGCTCGAGCGCCAGTCGCGCCGTGATCAGCGAGCCGCTGTAGCGCGCCGCCTCCACCACCAGCGTTCCCAGGCTCAGGCCGCTGATGATGCGGTTGCGGCGCGGGAAATTGGCCGGCAACGGGGCGCTGGCGCGCGGAAACTCGGACACCAGCGCCCCTTGGGCGGCGATGCGCTCGGCCAGTGCGGCATGCTCGGGCGGGTACACCTGATCCAGTCCGGTACCGAGCACGGCGATGGTGCGGCCGCCGACGCCGAGTGCGCCCTCGTGGCTGGCAGCATCGATCCCCAGCGCCAGGCCGCTGGTGATGGACAGGCCCGCGCGCGACAGGCAGGCCGCGAACTGTGTCGCGTTGCGCCGCCCGGGCACGGTGGGATGGCGGCTGCCCACCATCGCCAGTTGCGGCAGACACAGGCTCGCGACCTCGCCGCGTACGTACAGCAAGGCCGGAGCGGCATCGGCCTGCGCCAATT
This sequence comes from Steroidobacteraceae bacterium, assembly GCA_036496405.1. Lineage (GTDB taxonomy): Bacteria > Pseudomonadota > Gammaproteobacteria > Steroidobacterales > Steroidobacteraceae > FEN-1191. Next base: position 1,470 of record DASXLF010000154.1, read on the forward strand.
GCGGCGGATAGCCGTTGCTGAGGGCATCGATGAGCAGCACGTGCTCGCGGGTAAGCCACTCGCGATCGGCATCGATGAGCGAGCGATCCGGAGCGTGCAGCCAGGCGCTCACGGCGGAAGACAATCCCAGCGCCCGCAATGCCGGCGGGCGCTCGCCGATCAGGGCTTCCAGGGCGGCGATATCCGACGCGTGCGCGCCGGTCTGTTCAATGGCCGAGCGCAATAACTGCGCAGTCAATCCTCGGGCGCGGCCCAGAACCAGTTGCAATGCCACCGCGTCCATGAGCGCGCACAATAGGTCGCGCGCCCGGGTTGCGGGCGCGGTATTTGTGCTGCAAAGGGCCTGAAATCAGGGGCTGCGGACGCGATCGTAGGTCTGGATCGGGGAGATGTCGTTGAGAACCAGGCCGTAGCTCATGAGCTCGTAGGTCTTGAACACCAGCACGGTGCCATTGACCTCGCTCGGCAACTGCGTGCTCGGATGGCGCAGACAAGTGCTGGTGTCTTCGATACGCGCGCACAGGTCGTCGGACCGAGCCGGGAATTCCTCGATGGTCAGGACATTGCCGCGCTCAATGCCATCGTTGGAACCGCGATTGATGGCCACCACATCGTACTGGCCAGCCATGTCGGCACCCTCGACCACCGCCACGATCTGGCCGGCGATAGGCCGCGCGGGCGGATGCGGCCTGAAGTCACTGGTCGGGCTGATGTTTTCCGATACCAGCACGTCTCCCTGCAGGGTCTCGCGCGCCGAATCGGTCAGGGTGGCCTTGGCGATCTCGCCCGGACGCACCAATTGCGCCGTGCCGGTGTAGATCGCGAGATAACCGAGTTTGCGACCGCCCTCGGGATCCTTCAGAGGCTGGTCGACGTGCATGACGCTGTAGCGTGCACCGGCCTGGGCGTCGAGCTTCTTGACATAGACCTCATCGCCGGAGCCCGCAATGTCGTGCTCGCCGCGCAGGGCGAGTATGTAGGGGGCGGCCTTGACCTCATCCCGGCTGAGCACACCGGGGCGTTCCAGGAACGCACCGATCACCGAGTAGGGAATGGTTGCAATGGCGCTATCCAGCGGCGAGCTGCGCAGCAGGGGCTCAAGCCGGCTGCGCGGACCCACGCCGCGCACCAGCTGCAGGGCGGTCCGGCCGTCGCTGGACACAGCCAGGTGCACGGTATCGCCGGGATATATGAGGTGCGGATTATGGATGCCCGGGTTGACGTACCAGATCTCCGGCCAGAGCCAGGGATCCTTGAGGAACATGTTGGCAATCCCCCAGAGGGTATCGCCGCGCTTGACCACATAGTCCTTCGGCGCACCGGGCCGCAATGAGGCACCGGCATCGGGCATGACCGTGGTGGTGTCTTCATCCGAGGGCACGTCGCCCAGGGCTTCGGTGTCGGTTTGCGGCTCGGCCGCCGGCATTTCGTTGTCCACGGCCGCCGGAGCCGGCGTGGTGGTGTCCTGCTCGTGGCTGGTGTGCGAATAGGTGGAGCAGGCGCCCAGAGTCAGGAGCGCCATAAGGCCTGCACAGCCGAGAGTTAAGCGGCTGGCACTTGATACTGTATTCAAAGACATCCCTGCTACCTCTTGGGACCGGGTAGGGCGTTGTGCCCGGCTGTTATATGCTTAACCGCGCCCAAACGCACACCGTTGCTTGCGAACTTTGTGCACTGGGTCACGTGGCGGAGCATTTAGCCCCTGAACCTTGAAATATTGGCACATTTCCCCACGTTTAAGAACCGGAGCGTAGCGATGGCCCTATTACCCATACTGGAATTTCCCGATCCCCGGCTGCGCACCCGCGCTCAGCCGGTACGGGCTTTTGATGCCGCCCTCAAACGGCTGGTCGCCGACATGCTGGAGACCATGTACGCGGCCCCCGGAATAGGGCTCGCCGCTACCCAGGTCGACGTGCACCGCGCGCTGCTGGTCATGGACGCCAGCCAGGAAAAAAACCAACCGCAGGTGTATGTCAATCCCGAGCTGCTGACGCGCGAAGGCAGCGAGGTGTCGGAAGAAGGCTGCCTGTCGGTACCCAGCATATTCGAGGAAGTGGAACGCGCGGCACGCGTGCGCGTGCGGGCGCAGGATGCCGATGGCAAGACCTTTGAACGCGATCTGGAAGGACTCGATGCCGTATGCCTGCAACATGAGATGGATCACCTGGCGGGCAAGCTGTTCGTCGACTATCTGTCGACACTGAAACGCGAGCGCATCCGGCGCAAGCTGGAGAAAGAGCGGCGCGAGCGTGCCAGCGACGCGCCCGCAACGACCGCGCGCGCCAGCGCGCGCGTCATATGACGCATGCTGCGCATCGCCTTTGCCGGTACGCCGGAGTTTGCGGTACCGGCGCTGCGGGCATTAGCGTCCTCGAGCCATCAACTGGTCGGAGTGCTGACTCAGCCTGATCGTGCCGCCGGCCGCGGCCGCACGCTCAAGGCGGGCCCGATCAAGCTCCTGGCCGAGAAGCTCGGTCTGCCGCTCGCCCAACCGCCACGGCTGCGCAGCGAAGCGGAACTCGAGCCTCTGCGGCGCTGGTGCAGCGATGTACTGGTGGTGGTCGCTTACGGCCTGCTGCTGCCGCCCGCGGCGCTGGCGCTGCCGCGACTGGGTTGCCTCAACATCCATGCCTCGCTATTGCCGCGCTGGCGCGGCGCCGCTCCCATCCAACGTGCGGTGCTGGCCGGTGATCGCGAAAGCGGCGTGACGATCATGCAAATGGACGCCGGGCTCGACACCGGCGCGGTGCTGGCGCAGCGCCGCGTGCCGCTGGACGATGGCGCCGACGCCCGACAACTGCATGGCAGCCTGGCTGAACTGGGTGCGGCGGTGCTGCTCGATACTCTCGAGACGCTGGCCGCGGGACATGCCCGCCCGGTAGTGCAATCCGAGCAGGGCGTGAGCTATGCGGCCAAGATCGACAAGAGCGAAGCACGCATCGATTGGCGACGCAATGCCGAGCAGATTTCACGGCAGGTCAGGGCCTTCAATGTCTGGCCGGTGGCGGAAACGCGCTGGCAGGAGCAGCAGCTGCGAATCGGTGCAGCGCGGGCCTCGGTCGCCGCCGCGAGCGCGACGCATACCGTTCCGGGGCAGGTACTGGGCCTGTTTGATGACGCGCTGCACGTGGCTTGCGGGACGGGCGTCCTGGAAGTCACCCGGCTGCAGTTGGCGGGCCGGCGCATGTTGCCGGCGGTTGAATTCATCAGCGGCTCGCCGCTGACTGGCGCGCGCTTCACTTGAACGCCCAGCCCGCAGGTTTTGCCGCGGCGGTGCTGGCGTGCGCGGCGCGCGCAGTCGCCGCCGTGGCTTTCGAAGGCCGCTCCTCCGAAGCGGCGTTCGAGCGTGCTGCCCCTGGCGGCGCCTTGTCCCCGGCGCTGCGGCCCGCGGTGCGCGCAGTCACCCTGGGCAGCCTGCGCTGGTACCTGCAGCTCGAACCGCTGGTCGCACGGCTGCTGCGGGGCCGTTCGCTGGCACCGGTGCTGCGCGCCTTGCTCGTGGCGGCCCTGCATCAGCTCGAGCGCTCGCGCAATCCAATCGAAGTCACGGTTTCCTCGGCGGTCGATGCGACGCGCGCGCTACGGCAGCCGCGCGCGGCCGGCATGGTCAATGCATTGCTGCGACGCTTTCTGCGCGAACGCGCAACGCTGCTCGCGCAGGTGCTGCAGGATGGTGAGGCGGCCAGCGCCCACCCAACCTGGATGCTCAGCGCATTGCAGGACAGCTTTCCGGAGCAGTGCCAGCGCATCATCGATGCGGACAACGCCCATCCACCGATGGCACTGAGATTGGATCTCTCGCGCACCACCTCCGAGGACTATATAAAGGCGTTGCAGCAGCGTGGGCTGAGCGCGCACGCCGTGCCCTGGCTGGCTACCGCGGTGGTTCTGGATGCTCCGGTCGCCGTCGGAGAATTGCCGGGCTTCGATGAGGGCCTGGTGTCGGTGCAGGACGCGGGTGCGCAGCTGGCCGGCGTGCTGTTGGCGCCGCGCGCCGGCGAGCGAGTGCTGGATGCCTGCGCGGCCCCGGGCGGCAAGTCCGGAGCGCTGCTCGAAGCCGCCGACGGCCCGATCGAACTCACGGCCGTCGATATTGACGGCGCACGCGTCGAACTCATTGCCCAAAACCTGAAGCGGCTGCGGCGTGAGGCCCGGCTCGTTTCGGCCGATCTGGGCTCGGACTTGAGCTGGTGGGATGGCCTGGGATACGACCGCATCCTGCTGGATGCGCCCTGCTCCAGCTTGGGCGTGATCCGGCGTCACCCGGACATCAAGCTGCTGCGCCGGCCCGGGGATATTGCCGCACTGGCCGCGGCACAGCGGCGGTTGCTCGATCGCTGTCTGGAACTGCTCAAGCCCGACGGACGTCTGCTGTATTGCACCTGTTCATGGCTGCCGGCCGAGAACGAACAGGTGGTCGAGGCTATCCTGGGGGCAAACCCGCGGGCCCGCCTGCTGGGGCTTGAGGCGTCGCTGCCAACGCCGGCACCCTGGCAGGAGCGTTCCGTGGGCGTGCAGCTGCTCCCGGGGGCGAAGGCAGACACCGACGGCTTCTATTATGCTTGCCTGACAGTGACTTAAGCGCAACATAGAGCGCCTTCCCACACAGACTAAGGACTCGTGTTTCACCGAATCAATCTCGCCATCGCCCTGGGGCTGTTGTGCGCGCTGGTCATGCCGTCGGCCAACGGTGCCGCCGGTCCTCTGGACGGCGACTTTCAGATCCTGTCCGCTTTCGTGGTGGTGGATCGCGGCGTGCTGCAGCTGAATGTGCATGTTCAATACCCGCTCAACGATCGCATCCGCAGCGCACTGCAGGACGGGGTCACGCTGGCCTTCGATGTCGACCTGAACATCACGCGTCACCGTCGCTTCTGGCTCAACGCCAACGTGGTCGACATGACATTGCGGCGCGAGCTGACCTACCACGCCGTCACCGACCGTTACGTGTTACGCGATGAACAGGGGGTGGAGCAGCAAAGCTTCCCGACGCTGGAGGGAGCGCTCGACAAACTCGGCCGCGTCGAAGACCTGCCGGTGCTGATTGAATCGCAGCTGCGCGGCGAGGGGCCGTGGGTGGTGGCCGTGCGCGCCGGCGTGCGGCGCGGGCGCATGTCGGACGCCATGCGGGCACTGATGTTCTGGAGCGATGCCTGGCACCGCAACAGCGACTGGTATACGTGGACGCTCACGCTCTAAAAAGATCCGCGGTGCGCGTGCTGACCGCGGTGGCGGTGGCCGCCGGCGTGGCGACGCTGGTACTGCTGGCGGCGAGCGTCGAAAACTCGACTCTGTTCTCGCAGTGGCAGCCCTGGATCCTGCTGCTCAACATCTGCGGCGTGCTGGCGCTGATGATATTGCTGGCGCGCAAGTTCTGGCAGCTGTATCGCGATTTTCGCGACCACAAGCCCGGCTCGCGCCTCACCGCGCGCACGGTCTTCATGTTCGGCGGGCTGGTAATCGCACCGCTGGTGATCGTCTATCTGTTCTCGCTCGACTTCATCAACCGCGGAATCGACAGCTGGTTTCGGGTCGAAATCAAGCAAGGCCTGACCGACGCACTGGTGCTGTCGCGCTCGGCACTGGATCTGCGTCTGCGCGAGCAGGCGCGGCGCACGGAAGTATTTGCGCGCTCATTGCGCGGATTGCGCGGCCCGGAATTGCTGCAGCGTCTGGACGAGGAGCGGCGCGCCACCGAGGCCAAGGAAATCATCGTCTACGAGGCCAGCGGGCGCGCCTCGGCCCTGAGCAGTGACACGCCGATGGCACAGCAGCCGGCGCCGGCACCGCCGGACGTGGCCCTGCAGCTGGCTGCCGGCCGCAGTTATGTCAGTCTCAATCCGCTGCCCAACGGTCAATACACCATAGCCACGGCGGCGCCGATCGCCGATGCGGTCTCTGTCCGTGCCATGCGCCGCTACGTGCTGATCGATTACCAAGTGCCGCAGGAACTGTCGGCGTTGGCCGAGGCCGTGCAGCACACATCCTCGCAGTATGGTGACCTGTCGGCGGTGCGTGAGCCGCTGAAGATCAGTTTCCGGCTGACCTTGACTCTGGTGGTGCTGCTGACATTGCTGGCGGCCATCTATGGCGCGATCTTTTCAGCCCAGCGCCTGACGCGCCCGGTGCAGGACCTGATTGCCGGCACGCGCGCCGTGGGCAAGGGCGACTTCGGCACGCGTCTGCCGCTGCCCTCGCGCGACGAGATGGGTTTTCTGGTGCACTCGTTCAACGACATGACCAAGCGTCTGCGGCGCGCGAGCGAGGAAGCCAAGCGCAGCCGGCAGGCGGTGGAGCGCGAGCGCGAACGCCTGTCGATCATTCTCTCGCGCCTGTCCACGGGCGTGATCGTCACCGATCGTGAGCTGCGCCTGCACAGCGCCAACCAATCGGCCGCGACCATACTCGGCGGCGACTTCGGCACGCCGGCCGCCGGACAGAACCTGGCGCAACTGGCCGGCGGCAGCATGCGATTTGCGACCTTCCTGGAAGAACTCCGGTCACGCCTGAAATCCGGCTGGGACGAGTGGCGCGAACAGCTGACGTTACCTGGCGAGTCGGGCGAACGCGTGCTGCTCTGGGCGTGCACGCCGTTGCCCGATGAGCGCGAGCACGGCGGGGTGGTGATCGTATTCGATGACATCACCGCGCTGCTGGCCGCACAGCGCGATGCCGCCTGGGGCGAGGTGGCACGGCGTCTGGCGCATGAGATCAAGAATCCGCTGACGCCGATTCAGCTGTCGGCCGAGAGGCTGCGACGCAAGCTGTTGGGCGGCATGAACGCCGAGGATGCACTGCTGCTCGAGCGCGCCACCCACACCATCGTGCAGCAAGTGGATGCCATGAAGCAGATGGTCAACGCCTTTTCCGAATACGCACGCGCGCCGGACATGCGACTGGCGCATTTCAGCCTCAATCAGCTGGTGACCGAGGTTGCGGAACTGTATCGGCTGCAGGACCCGGCGGCGGAAATCCGGCTCGATCTGGATCCCGCGCTGCCGGAAATCGAGGCCGACCGCGGCCGCGTGCGCCAGCTTCTGGCCAATCTGGTCACCAATGGAATCGAGGCGCTGACCGGTGTCGCTGACGGCTGCGTCCAACTGAGTACGCGACAACAGCGTGCAGAGGGGGCGGTTGCCGCTGTAATCTGTGTGACAGATAACGGTCCCGGGTTCAGAAAGGAGATACTCGGCAGACTGTTCGATCCGTACGTCACGGGTAAGCCGCGCGGCACCGGTCTGGGGCTGGCGATCGTGAAGCGGATCGTCGAAGAACATGGGGGCCGGATCGAGGCAGAAAACCGACCCGAGGGCGGTGCCCAGATACTGGTTCTGTTACCAGTCAGCGGCCAGGATCGGGCGCTGTTTGCCGGGGGGGAGAGACGCGTGGAGCAGCTGCGGAGGGAACGCGCATGAGTGCCAGCAAAATCCTGGTCGTGGATGACGAATCCGACATCCGACGCCTGCTGCAGGAGATCCTGACCGAGGAAGGTTACGAGGTCGAGGTGGCGGCCGATGCCGGCCAGGCCCGGGCGGCGCGCGCGCGCCAGACACCGGACTTGGTGCTGCTCGACATCTGGATGCCGGATGCCGACGGCATCACGCTGCTGCGTGAATGGTCGAGTGAACCCGCCGACGGCTGCCCGGTGGTGATGATGTCGGGCCACGGCACGGTCGAGACCGCGGTGGAGGCGACGCGACTCGGTGCCTATGATTTTGTGGAGAAGCCGTTGTCGCTGGCCAAGCTGCTGCGCACGGTGGAGCGCGCGTTGGACGCGCGCTCGCGCCGGCCGAGCGGCAAGTTTGTCAGTACCGGTGCCGCCACCGGCCCGGCACCCATCGGCCGCAGCCGCACCATTGCGCAATTGCGCAGCGAGCTGGCGCGGCTGGCCGCCTACGGCTCGCCGTTGCTGCTGCTCGGGGAGTCCGGTACCGATCGCGAGCTGCTCGCGCGCTTCGTGCACCAGTCCGGACCGACCGCCGGCGGCCCGTTCGTGTCCCTGGACAGCCGCACATTACGCGAGGACAACGCCGCCGCGGTGCTGCTCGGAACCGGCGCGCCGGGAGCGCCGCCGGGCCTGCTCGAGCAGGCCCGCAAAGGCACGCTGTTCCTGGGCGACATCGAGGATCTGCCGGCATCGACGCAGCGGCTGCTCAGCGGCGTGCTCGAAAGCGGCAGTTTCGTGCACACCGGCGGCGGCGAGCCGGTGCCGCTGGAGGGGCGCATGGTGGCCTCGGCACGCCCCGGCATCGTCAGTCGGGTACTGTCCGAGGAGTTTCGGCGTGACCTGTACGCTCAGCTCTCGGTGCTGCTGGTACGCGTGCCGGCGCTGCGTGACTACGCCGAAGACGTGCCGGAACTGCTGCGGCACTATGTCGATGCATTGACCGAGAGCGAGGGGCTGCGCTTCCGGCGCTTCAGCGTGGCGGCGCAGAATCGGCTGCGCAATTATCCCTGGCCCGACAATGTGCGCGAACTGCGCAACCTCACGCGCCGCTTCCTGCTCAATGCCGGCTCGGAGGAGATCGCGCTCGAAGAGGTCGAGCGTGAGCTCTCAGCACAGACGCCCGCAGATGAACCGCTGGTCAAGCACGATCTGCTGGCGTTGCCGTTGCGCGAGGCGCGCGAGCACTTCGAGCGCGCCTATCTGCAGCAGCAGCTGATGTTGTGCAACGGAAAAGTGGGACTGCTGGCCAAGCGGGTGGACATGGAGCGCACGCACCTGTATCGCAAACTGCGCTCGCTGGGCATCGAGATTGGGCATGGCGTCGAGGAGTGAGGTGCGCCGGAAATGCTGCTGATCGGGATGTACGACTCGCCGTACGTGCGGCGCGTGGCCATCAGCATGAAGCTGTGCGAGATCGCCTTCGAGCACGCCGGCTGGTCGGTGGGCGCCGACTTCGAGCGCATACGCCAGCACAATCCGCTGGTGCGCGTGCCGACACTGGTGCTTGACGACGGCGAAGTACTGACCGATTCGGCCGCCCTGCTGGACTATCTGGATGAGCTGGTGGGCCCGCAGCGCGCGCTGCTGCAGCGCGTCGGGCGCGAACGGCGCACGGCCCTCAAGCTCATGGCGATCGCCATGGGTGCAGCCGACAAGGCACGCGAGCAGGTCTATGAACGCGCATTCCGGCCGCCCGAGCGCCGGCACGAGCCCTGGCTCGCGCGCTGTCGCACGCAGATGCACGGTGCCCTGGCGCAACTCGAGCGCCATGCCAGCGAGCGCGGCAGCGGCCGATGGCTGGTGGGCGAGCGTCTGACGCAGGCCGACATCACCGTGGTGTGCGGATTCACTTTTCTGACCGAAGCGCTGGCCCTGAGCGCGCAGGCCGCACCGTATCCAGGATTGCGTGCGCTCAGCGCGCGTTGCGAGGCGCTGCCGGAATTCGAAAGCAGTTATGGAGCGGCATCGCCGCCGAAGTCCGAGGCCGCGTTGGCCTGAGCTGCTATAGATCCGGGCCGTCGAACTACTAGTCGTCGACCCGGATTACCAGTGCATCCAGATCGCTTTGCCGCAGCTGTGCCCGCAGCTTGTTGAGCTGCGCGAGATCGCGGATCGGGCCGATGCGCACGCGATGCCACACATCCGTGTCGACTGCGACCCGTTGTACCGTGGCTTCGATGCCTAGCTTGCCGAGCTGGGCGCGGATGCGTTCGGCGACGGTGATGTCGCGATACGAGCCGGCCTGCAGGAAGTACACGCCGGGCCGGTCGATCTGCGCCGCCGGTGCCACCCGCGTGCCGCGCTCCTTCTCCGGCACCACCACTTCGAACTTCGGCAGCATTTGATAGAAATCGTACTTGCCTTCGGGCGGAATGGCATCGGCACCCACGCCGGCGCGATTGCCGGAACTGTCGGCGTCGCCGCCCGCGCCCGTGGCGGCCACCGGATGCCGCGGCACCGGCCGCTCGGCCGGGACCGGATCGCTGGCACGATGGTCGGCGACGTAGACGATGCCGGCTACGCACAATCCGGCCGCCAGCCCGATGCCATATTGGCGCCAATGCGCAAAGTCCATGCCGAACTGGTTGCGCGCCGGGCGCTTGTAGTCGCGTGTGGTCAGGCGCTTGCCGTTCACATGGTCTCCGGCGCCGATACACCCAGCAGCGTCAAGCCATTGCGCAGTACCTGCTGCACGCCGAAGGCCAGCGCCAGGCGGGCGTTGCGCAAAGCGTCGTCATCGACGATGAAAGTGGCGGCGTTGTACCAGCTGTGGAATGCGGTCGCGAGTTCGCGCAGGTAGTGCACCAGAGCGTGCGGCGCGCGTGCGCCCGCGGCCTGCAGCAGTACTTCCGGGTAACGGGCCAGGGCCGCGAGCGCCGCCTGTTCGTTCGCGCTCGACAGATGCTCCAGGCTCCGCAGGGCTAGCGCTTCATCGTAGGCCAGTGCCCGCGCCTGCAGTTGCCGTCGCACGCTGGCGATGCGCGCGTGCGCATACTGCAGGTAGAACACCGGGTTTTCGTTGCTGCGCGACTTGGCCAGCTCGAGATCGAAATCCAGCGGCTGATCGTGACTGCGCATCAGGTAGAACAGCCGGCAGGCATCGTTGCCGACTTCCTCGCGCAACTGCCGCAGAGTCACGAACTGGCCTTCGCGCTTGCCCATGGGAATCTTCAGCGCGCCGCGGAACAGGCTCACGAACTGAATCAGGCACACCTCGAGACATTCGCCCGGCTCGCCCATGGCCATCAGCGCACCACGTATGCGCGCCACGTAGCCGTGATGGTCGGCTCCCAGCACATCGATCAGGCGCGCAAAGCCGCGTTCGCGCTTCTGCAGGTGATAGGCCATGTCGGGTGCAAAATAGGTGCGCTGGCCGTTGGCGCGCACCAGCACCCGGTCCTCATCGTCGCCGAACTGGCTGGCGCGAAACCACAGCGCCCCGTCCTTGCGATAGAGCTGGTGATGCGCCTCCAGTTTTTCCAGCACGCGCTCCACCGCACCGCTGGCCACCAGCGTGCGCTCGGAATACCAGCTGTCGAACTCAACCCCGAAGGCTGCCAGATCCTCGCGGATATCGGCCAGCATGGCGGTGAGCGACAGCTCGAGCACGGCTGCGAAACCGTCAGCTCCGAGCAGTTCGCGCATGCGCTCGATCAGCGCATCGACGTGCTGCTCCTTATCCCCGGTCGGTGCATCGGGCGGCAGTTGCGCCCACACCGAGGCGGCCGCGCGCTGCAGTTCGCGGCCCCGCTGCGCAAACAGCAAGGCGGCGATGGCATGCACGTACTCGCCCAGGTAGCCGTTGCTCGGAAACACGATGCTTTCGCCGCAGCGCTCGAGGTAGCGCAGCCAGGTGCTGAGCGTCAGGATATCGAGCTGCCGCCCGGCGTCGTTGATGTAGTATTCGCGCGTCACGTCGAAGCCCACGGCGTGCAACAGATTCGCCAGTGTGGCGCCGTAGGCGGCCTGGCGTCCGTGTCCCACGTGCAGCGGGCCGGTGGGATTGGCCGAGACAAATTCCAGCAGCAGCTTCTCGCCGGCCCCGGCATTGCTGCGCCCGTAACGATCCGCGCGCGCCAGTACCTGCGCCAGCACGGCGCTGTGCGCGCTCTGCGCCAGGTACAGGTTGATGAAGCCGGCACCGGCGACCTCGGCACGCGCGACCAGCTCGCTCGCGGGCAATGCCGCGACAATGGCCGCGGCGATTTCGCGCGGCGGTTTGCCGGCGCTGCGCGCCAGGCGCAAGGCGATATTGCAGGCGTAATCGCCGTGACTGGCGTCGCGGGTGCGCTCGACACTGATGGCGGCCGGATCCAACGGCGCGGGCAGCACGCTGCCCATCAGTGTTTGAACGGCGGCCGCAATCAGGCGCTCAAGCTCGGCTTTCAAACGGCAATCCTCAATGCAGGCAGCTCAGTGCAGGCGGCCGGGAAGTCTACTGGATGTCGAGCGGATCGACGTCGAGCGCGTAACGCACGCGCCGGGCCTGCGGCAGGTTGGCGACCTGCGGCAGCCACTGATCCAGCAGACCATGCAGGGCTGCGCGCTCGCGGCTCTCGAGCAGCAGCTGTGCGTAATGACGCCCGGCGCGACGCGCCATCGCCGCGGGCACCGGGCCCAGCAGGCGTACGTCGCCGCTCACGGGCGCGAGCGCACGCGCAGCGACCAGAAATTCCTGCGCCGCCGCGGCGGTTAGCGCCGAGGCACGCAGCAATGCCAGCCGGCCGAAGGGCGGCCACTGCGCCGCGGCGCGCTCCTTAAGAGCCGTGGCCGCAAAGCCCTCGTAGCCGCCGGCGAGCAGACTCTGCAGCAATGGATGCTCCGGATACTCGGTTTGAATGAGCACCTCGCCGCGGCTGTGTTCGCGGCCTGCGCGTCCGGCGACTTGAACGATGGTCTGTGCGAGCCGCTCGGCGGCGCGGAAATCGGTGCTGAACAGCCCCTGGTCGGCGTTCAGCACCACCACCAGCGACAGGCCCGGGAAATGGTGGCCCTTGGTGACGATCTGCGTACCCACGAGTATCCGGGCTTCACCCGACAGCACCGCGCTCATCAGCGATTCCAGCTCCACCGGATTGGATGCGGTGTCGCGATCCAGGCGCAACAGCGCCTGCTCCGGAAACAGTTGCGCCAGGGTTTCCTCGACGCGTTCAGTGCCCTGGCCCACCGGCTTGACGGCGAAGCCGCAACGCAGGCAGCGCTCGGGCAGAGGCTCGGTCGCGCCGCAGTGGTGACAGCGCAGCTCGGACGCGGCGCGATGCACGGTCAGACGCGCATCGCATTGGCCGCACGGCGCTATCCAGCCGCAAGCCGTACACAGCAGCGTCGGTGCATAGCCGCGCCGATTGATGAACACCAGCACTTGTCCGCGCGCGGCCAGATGCCGGCGCATGGCATCGAGCACCGGCGTTGACAGGCCCTGGGTGACGGTATGGGCACGGACGTCGATCAGCGCCAGCCGCGGTGCTTCCGGCTGATCGGGCCGCCGCGGCAGGGACAGCCGCTGGTAACGGGCGCTGCTGAGATTGTGCAAGGTCTCGAACGATGGCGTGGCCGAGCCAAGTACTACCGGGATCTGCGCCTGCTGCGCGCGTGCCACGCTCACGTCGCGGGCCGAGTAGCGGCAACCGCTGTCGTGCTGCTTGTAGGAGCTGTCGTGTTCCTCATCGACGATGATCAGTCCGAGCTGCGGCAGGGGCGCGAACACCGCCGAGCGCGTACCGAGCACGATGCGGGCGCGGTTCGAACGGGCGTCGCGCCAGGCCGTCAGTCGCTCGGCATCGCTCAATCCGGAGTGCAGCACCGCCAGTTCGCACGGCAGGCGGCGGCGAAAGCGTTCGATGAGCTGCGGGGTCAACGCGATCTCCGGCACCAGCACCAGCGTGCTGTGGCCGCGCGCGAGCGTACGCGCCGCGCACTGCAGGTAGACCTCACTCTTACCGCTGCCGGTCGCACCCTGCAGCACGAACGCGGCAAAGCTGTCACTGGCGGCGTCGATGCGCGCTATCGCTTCACATTGCGCGGCCGACAATGCGGGCGGCTGATCGGCCTGAAGTTTGCCGGACGCGGCGCGCTCCGGCGCCGCTTCCTCGCGTCGCTCGAGCAGGCCGCGGCGCTCCAGTGCCCGTGCCGGTTCGCGCCACGCCGGCAACTGTGCGCCGATCTGGTCCGCCGACAACCCGGCCGGATGCGCAGCCAGCAGCTGCAGCAGGGCTTGCTGACGCGGTGCGCGCCGCAACGCTTGGCTGGTGTTCGCGTCCAGGCCGGCAGAGGTGGCGCACCAGCGCTCGATCGCCGGCATGGCCGGCGCCCCGGATCGCAGGGCTTTGGGCAGTGCCGCGGCGATGATCTCGCCCAGGGAATGGTGGTAGTACTGCGCGGTCCAGCGCAGCAGACGCATAAGCGGTGCGCCGAGCACTGAATCCGAATCAATCAGTGCATGGATGGGCTTGAGCGCACTGCGGCTGACTGACGGCTCATCGGCATGGGCGATCACGACGCCGATGCATTCGCGCGCGCCCATGGGCACGCGCACGCGAGCACCGATGGGCACCTGCCGGGGTTCGAGCCCCATGGGTGCCAGGTAATCGAATAAATGCTGGCGCGGCATGTCCATGGCCACCCGCAATACCGGCCCCGTTGCCAGCGGACCGGGCAGCGCGTTGTCCACAGTCACTGTGGACAAGTCTGTGGATAGCTCATGGTGCAGGCGCAAATTCATCGGCGTTTTACGGCATTCGCATCAGTTTGCTGAAAAAATGAGCAACCGCATTTTCCTTAGGGATCATGGCCTTGGGATCAGACAATGTATCAGCCGGCGCCTGCGGCGGCGGCGATTCTCACGGCGGCCGCACGAGCGTTCAATAAGTGGATGATTTTCGTCACGTTCCGCTTATGCAAATGCTGTCAACCAAAGGCAATTGTGCGCCGTTCTCTGGTGTGAGCCAGCTCCTATAACAGTGTGAGTGCCCGTGCATGCTCGCCTTTGCTACTCTGCAAACACAGACATCTGATCTGCTCCCGGCCGGGAAAGCACATTTGCGTGATACGACCCAGGATGGCGCGCGCGTTCTCGAAACCTTTCTGGCCGAGGTCGAGCGGAAGGCCTTCAGGATTGCACAGATTGCGCTGCGTCACGAGGCGGACGCTCTGGATGCAGTCCAGGACGCGATGATGCAGTTGGCACATCGCTACGCTTCGCGCCCCGCCGCGGAATGGAAGCCGCTGTTCTACCGCATTCTCGAGAACCGCATCCGCGACATGCAGCGCCGCCGCATCGTGCGGCAACGGGTCATGAGCTGGATGCCGTGGCACGGCGAAGAACAAGAGGAAGCTCCCGATCCCATCGCCCAGGCGGCCGACACCGGCCCACTGCCACCGGCGCAGCTGGAATCCGATCAGATGATGCACGCTCTGGAGCGGGCGCTGGAACAGCTGCCGGGTCGCCAGCGGCAGGCATTCCTATTGCGCAACATCGAGGGATTGGATGTTGCCGAAACCGCCACGGCAATGAAATGCTCACAGGGGAGCGTTAAGACACATTATTTTCGCGCGCTGCAGGCGCTGCGTTCGAAGCTGGGAGATTTTGCGACATGAATTCCGAGACCGATGAGCCAGGCGTATTCGAGCATCGGGCACGGGCCCTGCTCGCAGAAAGCGTCGAGCGGTTGCCCGCGGCGGTGCGCTCGCGGCTGACGCAGGCGCGCTATGCCGCCCTCGAGGGGCGCGGCTCACGGCAGCGCAGCCTGGTGCGGCGCTGGGCCCCGGCCGGTGCCGGCGCATTCGCGGTGGCCGTGATCGCGCTGATGCTCACGGTCATGCCCCAGGGCGAGGGCCCGGCGATGAGCCCGACCGGCCCGTTTTCGACCGCGGCACCCGATGATCTGGAGATGCTTGCCGACAGCGATGGCGTACCGCTAAATGGCGAACAGGACCTCGATAACGATTTCTACGAATGGGCAGCGAGCGAAGCGAACGGCGGCGGACCTTCGGTCGGTACGTGAAGCACCGTGCCTGGCTGCTAGGGATGTGCTTGATGGGGGGGATGCTGCTGATCAGGGAGCCGAAGGCTGCCGACATGCCCGACGACGGGTTGCTGGAGTTTCTGGGTTCGGTGGATTCCGAGGACAAGAACTGGAATGAGTATCTCGCGCGCACCGACATCGACAAGGTCGCGCAGCGCGCCACCGATGCCAGCGGCAACCCCAAGCCTGCCGATCCGCGTCCCGATCCTCCGCCTCAGAGTGCGGATAAACCGGTAACGCCGCCATGAACCGCCGCTCCTACGTCTATGCGCTCCTGCTGCTCGCCATCTGCCTGCCGGCCCTGGGTGCCGAGCCCTCAGCGCCGCCCGCGAGCGTGGCGTGGTCTTCCCTGTCGCCACCGCAACAGGAAGCGCTGAATCACTTTCAGGGACAGTGGAGCAGCCTGCCGCCCGAGCGGCAGCAGGCGCTCGCCACCGGCGCGCAGCGCTGGCTGTCGATGACGCCGCAGCAACGCAGCGACGCGCGCGAGCGCTTTCAGAGCTGGCAGCGATTACCGCCCGAACAGCGCGCAGTGATTCGCCAGCGCTGGCAGCACTTCCGGCAGCTGCCGCCGGAGCAGCAGCAGGCGGTACGCCAGAATTTCCGCGCCTTTTCGCGCCTGCCGCCGCAGCAGCGCGCCCAGTTGCGTCAGCGCTGGTTGAATGCCACGCCCCAGCAGCGCGCGCAGATGCTGCAACGACAGCGCGCCCAGCGTTTGGAGCGCGGGCCGCGGCCACCGCCGGAGCGCTTCAGACGGCCTTGACCGCCGCGATCAATTGCGCCACGGCGGCCTGGCCGTCGCCGTAGAGCATGCGGGTATTATCGAGATAGAACAGGGCATTCTCGATGCCGGAAAATCCGGCGCCCTGGCCACGCTTGATCACGATCACATTCTTGGCCTTGTCGGCATTGAGAATGGGCATGCCATAGATCGGACTGGACTTGTCGTTGCGCGCCACCGGATTCACCACATCGTTGGCGCCGATGATCAGCGCCACATCGGCGGTCTCGAACTCGGAGTTGATTTCGTCCAGATCGGCGATCAGATCATAGGGGACACCAGCCTCGGCCAGCAGCACGTTCATATGCCCCGGCATGCGCCCGGCCACCGGATGGATCGCGAAGCGCACGGTTACGCCGTGATCGATCAGCAGCTGGCACAGCTCCCAGACTTTGTGCTGGGCCTGTGCGACGGCCATGCCGTAACCGGGCACGATGATGACCTTCTGCGCAAAGGCCATCATGACGCCGACGTCCGAGGCCTCGATGGGTTTCAGGCTGCCGCTGACGCTGCCGCCAGCAGTGGATGCGCCGCCGGTGTCACCGAAACCGGAGAACAAGACATTCGCCAGCGAGCGATTCATGGCCCGGGCCATCAGTTGCGTCAGCAAAGTGCCGGCTGATCCCACCACGGTGCCGGCGATGATCATGGCGGCATTGCCGAGCACAAAGCCCTCGAATGCCACGGCCAGCCCGGTCAGCGCGTTGTACAGCGAGATGACCACCGGCATGTCGGCGCCACCGATCGGCAGCGTCATCGACAGTCCCAGTAGCAGCGACAGCGCAAACAGCCCGGTGACCACCATCGGCGAGGCGTTGATGCCGCTGGCGATCAGCGCTCCACAAGCGATCGCGCCGGCGAGAATCAGCAGATTCAGGAACTGCTGGCCGCCGAAGCGCAGTGACTTGCGGATCAATCCCTGCAGTTTGCCGAAAGCGATCAAGCTGCCGCTGAAGGACACGGCTCCGATGAGTCCGCCGACCACAGCCAGCGTGGCCTCGGTGCCCGACATGCCGCCGCCCCGATACAGCTCCACCGCGGCGATTGCGGCGGCGGCGCCGCCACCCATGCCGTTGTAGAGCGCGATCATCTGCGGGATGTTGGTCATCGCGACGCGCCGGCCACTGATCCAGGCGATGGCGCCGCCGATCAGCACCGCGATGATGATCAGCGGATAGTTGGTCATGCCGGGATAGAAGAAAGTCGCCAGCGTCGCGACCACCATGCCGGCACCGGCCCAGAGGATGCCGCTGCGTGCCGTGACCGGCGAGCTCATGCGCTTGAGACCCATGATGAACAGGAACGCCGTCACCAGGTAGCTGGCCTGGATCAGCGCTGCAGCGCTGAGATACTCGGGCATCAGTGCTTCCCCTTTGCTCCGGCGGCTCCCCTGGCGCCGCTGGACTTGAACATCTCGAGCATGCGCTCGGTCACCGCATAGCCGCCGACGGCGTTGCCTGCAGCCAGCAGCACGCCGATGAAGCCGATGCTTTTCTCCAGCGGCGTGGTGGCGGAGCCGAGAGCGACCATGGCGCCCACCAGTACGATGCCGTGCACGAAATTCGAGCCCGACATAAGCGGGGTGTGCAGAATCACCGGCACCTTGGCGATCACCTCATAGCCGGTGAAGGCGGCCAGCATGAAGATGTACAGGGCGACGATACCGGTCATGTTGCCTCCACCTGCTTGCGCGTGGGTTCGTGTTTGATCGCGCCGGCGTGCGTCAGACAGGATTGCGCGAATACTTCGTCCTGCCAGTCGATCGCGAGCGCGCCGTCCTTGGTGATGGCGCTCTTGAGAAAGTTGTACAGGTTGCGGGCATACATCTCGCTGGCATGAAAGGCGAGCTGCGACGCGAGATTCACCGGGCCGACGATCTTGACGCCGCCGCGCTGAACCACCTGTCCGGCCTGTGTGAGTTCGCAATTGCCGCCCGACTCGGCGGCGATATCGACGATCACGGCGCCGGCCTTCATGCGCTCCACCGCCGCCCGCGAGATGATGCGCGGCGCGCGCCGCCCCGGCACCGAGGCCGTGGTGATCACGGCATCGGCAACCGCGATTCGGGCCTCCAGCACTTCCTGCTGCTTCTGTTTCTCTTCTTCGGTGAGTTCGCGTGCATAGCCGCCAGTGCCCTCGGCCGACACCCCGGTCTCGACGAATTTCGCCCCCAGTGACTTCACCTGCTCACGAGTGGCGCTGCGTACATCGTAGGCCTCGACCACGGCGCCCAGCCTCTTGGCGGTGGCGATGGCCTGCAGGCCGGCGACCCCGACGCCGACGATCAGCACCTGCGCCGGGCGAATGGTTCCGGCCGCGGTGGTCAGCATGGGCAGGAAGCGATCGAGCGTATCGGCGGCAATCAAAACAGCCTTGTAGCCGGCGATCGCTGCCTGCGAAGACAACGCATCCATCGATTGTGCGCGCGAGATGCGCGGCACCAGTTCCATCGCAAAGCTGGTGATCTGCCGGTCGCGCAGTGCCTTGACTTCCTCGGTGTGTGCGTGTGCCTGCATGAAGCCGACGACCACGGCACCGGCCTTCAGAGCCTGGATCTGCGCGAGGGTGAGCGGTTGCACGGTCAGCAGCACATCGGCGGCCGCCAGTATGGCCTCGGCGCTGTCGGCCCATTCAACCTTCTTGAATCCGCTATCGGGGAATTGCGCGCTGGTGCCCGCGCCGCGCTCGAGCAGCACACGTACGCCGCCGGCAGCCAGCTTGTCGGCAATTTCCGGAACCAAGCTGACGCGCGTTTCCCCCGGCGCACGCTCACGGAGCGCGCCGATCGTGACCGGCATATCGTTTCTCCTCAACTGTGAGCCGGCGGGTGCGGCCCTGCATCCCCGGCGGCGCGCACCCTGTCGGTGCGCTTTTAGAGACCTTAATCGTTGAATTCTCGCATAACCCTGCCGTATCTTACAGATTATGAGCGTTGGTCTGTTGCCACACGATGCCGAAATCGAACTGCTGGCCTGCCCGTCGGGCCATGGTTTGTCGCAAATGGTGCTGCGCACCGATGTTGCGGGAATGCCGCTTGAATGGATCGACTATCGCGAAGCGGCGCGTCTTTATCACCAGGAACAGATCGCCTACACCTGCGGCTCCATGCTCTATCGCCTTTATGGCGGGGTAAACGCCCGCAGCGGGCGGCGCACGGTGCTCGAAGTCAGTTCCATCGTCGCGACCATCGGCCACACGGGCAACCCGGGCAATACCCGTCACGACTACGTGCCGCCGCTGAACAACGAGACCTTGTTCCGGCGCGATGCCTACCTTTGCATGTACTGCGCCCAGCGCTTCCCGAGCCGCGAACTCTCGCGCGATCACGTGCGCCCCTTCAGCCAGGGCGGACTGGATGTCTGGACCAACGTCATTGCCGCCTGCCGGCGCTGCAACAATGAGAAGGCATGGCGCACGCCCGAGCAGGCCAAGATGCAATTGATCGCGGTGCCGTTCACTCCCACCTATGCGGAATACATCTTTCTCAAGGGCCGGCGTGTGCTGGCCGACCAGATGCAATACTTGCTGGCGCATTTTCCCCGCAGTAGTCCGCTGCACGACCGTATTGCGCGCTGGCGCGCCTGAGCGTGGTCTACCTGATCGACGCTTCGGTCTATATCTTTCGTGCCTGGTACTCCCTGCCGCCCGATCTCGCCGATGCCGAAGGCCAGCCGACACAGGCTCTGTACGGTTTCGCGCGTTTTCTCACCGACCTGCTGGAGCGACGGCGACCGCGCTACGTGGCCGTAGCGTTCGATGCCAGCCACGGCCGTTGTTTTCGCAACGGCCTGTACCCGGCCTATAAGGCCAATCGCGAACCCGCCCCGGTGCAGCTCACTCGGCAGTTTGAACTGTGCCGGGAATATTGCCGCCACCTGGGAGTGGCCGAATTCGTGGACGAAGTCTATGAGGCCGATGACCTGATCGGCACCCTGGCGGCACTGTGCCGAGCTCAGGGACTGCCCGTGACCGTGGTGTCGCGCGACAAGGACCTGGCGCAATTGATCGGTCCCGGCGATGTGTTCTGGGACTACAGCGAGGCCGTCGAATACGGCTACGAGGAAATCGCGGCGCGCTTCGGCGCGGTTCCCGAACGCATGGCCGACTATCTGGCGTTGCGTGGCGACAGTGTCGACAACGTACCCGGCGTGCCCGGTATCGGCGCAAAGACCGCGGCGGCGCTCATGGGCTTGTGCGCTTCGCTCGACGAATTGTTCGAGCAGCTCGATGCCGTCGGGCGCCTGCCGTTACGCGGCGCCGCCTCGCTGCCGGCGCGCCTGCTTGCGCATCGCGCCGCCGCCTATCTCGCCCGCTCGCTTACCCGCATCGTGTGCGACGTGCCGATGACCGCAGTGCACGCGGACCTGCAGCGCCGGGCGCCGGATCTAACGCAGATCGAAGCCTTCTGCAGCGGCCACGGCTTCGGTGGCCTGCTGCGCCGGCAGGCGGAACGCCTGGCCCTCAGCCCTTCTTGACGTACACCTGGCACCAGCCGTTGGCATTCACGGCCTTGCCGGCAAAGATGTTGCAAGGTCCGTAGGCCTGGCCGGCCGCACCCTGAAACTGCAGGCAGTTATTGCAGGCCGAGCCCGGCTTGTACATCGGCAGTGCTTTGGCATCCACGCCCTTGGCGTTCTCGGTGTAATTCAGTGATTTCGCCATTGGATCGGACGGATCCACATGCGGCAGATCAGCGGCGGCCTGGACGCTCTGGCCGGGACGCACCGTGGCGGCCACACCCAACAGCAGTACGACTTGCTTCAAGGCATCGCGGCGTGAAACGGACTGAGTCATCGTAAGGCCCTCTTGTTGTTGACAGCGGCGCTCTCGTCCCCGGCTGGCGATTCTAGCGCGGGACGCGGCGGCTGGCATATGGGTAACGCACCGGAACTTTGCGGTATCCTGGGGTGCCGTGAAACCGGATACCAGGAAAACCAGGCACATCGAATCGGCGCTCAACGAGAGTCGCAGCTTCGCGCCGCCGGGGCAGTTCGCGGCTAGGGCGCGGTTGAAGCCGGCGGATGTGGCGGCGCTGCGGCGCCGGGCGGATGCGGATTACCTCGGTTTCTGGGCCGATCTGGCGCGCGAGCATCTGCAGTGGCACCGCCCGTTCACGCGCGTGCTCGATGACAGCCAGGCGCCGAATTACCGCTGGTTCACCGATGGCGAGCTGAACGTTTCGGTCAATTGCCTGGACGCGCACTTGGCCGCGCGCGCCGACAAGAGCGCCATCGTCTTCGAGGGCGAACCCGGCGATACCCGCACCCTGAGCTATCGCGAACTGCACGCTCAGGTATGCCGCTTTGCCAACGTACTCAAGGGCCTGGGCGTCGGGCGCGGGGACCGCATCGTCATTTACATGCCGCTGATTCCCGAGACCATCACGGCCATGCTGGCCTGTGCCCGCATCGGCGCGATCCACTCGGTGGTGTTCGGCGGGTTTTCCGCCCTG
Organism: Steroidobacteraceae bacterium; assembly: GCA_036496405.1. GTDB lineage: Bacteria > Pseudomonadota > Gammaproteobacteria > Steroidobacterales > Steroidobacteraceae > FEN-1191. The sequence goes on from DASXLF010000154.1 coordinate 23,177, forward strand.
TCGCTGCGCGACCGGATCGCGGATGCCGGCGCCGTGCTGGTGATAACGGCCGATGGCGGCTGGCGCGGCGGACAGGCCGTGGCGCTCAAGAGCGCGGTCGACCAGGCGCTGGAGGAGGGCTGTCCCAGCGTTAAGTCGGTGGTGGTGGTACGGCGCACGGGCGCGGCGATCAACATGACCGCGCCGCGCGATCTGTGGTGGCATGAGCTGATCGAGGGCGCCGCCAGCGACTGCCGCCCGGAATGGGTCAATGCCGAACATCCGCTGTATCTGCTGTATACCTCCGGCTCAACCGGCAAACCCAAGGGCATCCAGCATTCCAGCGCCGGCTACCTGCTCAACGCCAAGCTCAGCTTCGAATGGGTGTTCGATCTGCGCGAGGACGATGTGTTCTGGTGCACCGCCGACGTCGGCTGGGTCACGGGCCACAGCTACGTGGCGTATGGCCCACTCGCCGCCGGTGCCACCGTAGTGATTTATGAAGGCGCACCGACGTACCCGGACGCAGGCCGGTTCTGGAAGATCTGCGCCCGCCACGCAGTGAGCCTGTTCTACACCGCCCCCACGGCAATTCGCGCACTCATGCGCCTGGGCGATGCATTTCCGGCACAACACGATCTGTCGCGTCTGCGCCTGTTGGGCAGCGTCGGCGAGCCGATCAACCCGGAAGCATGGATGTGGTATCACCGTGTGATCGGGCGCGAGCGCTGCCCCATCGTCGATACCTGGTGGCAGACCGAGACCGGCGCCATCATGATCTCACCGCTGCCGGGGGTGACCGTTACCAAGCCCGGATCGTGCACTCAGGCGCTGCCGGGCATTTTCGCCGATATCGTCGACGAGCAGGGCGATTCGGTGCAGCGGCCCGGCGCCGGAGGCTACCTGGTCATCCGCAAACCCTGGCCGTCGCTGGCGCGCACGATATGGGGTGACAATGAACGCTATCTGAACACCTACTGGAGGAAGTTCCAGGGGCGCTTCTATCTCGCCGGCGACGGCGCCAATCGCGATGCCGATGGTTACTTCTGGATCGTTGGCCGTATCGACGATGTGCTCAATGTCGCCGGGCACCGGCTCGGCACCATGGAGATCGAATCGGCATTGGTCGCGCACCCGCGCGTGAGCGAAGCGGCCGTGGTCGGGCGTCCGCATGACATCAAGGGCGAGTCGGTGTTCGCCTATGTGGTGTGCCGCGGGGCACGCCCCGGCGCCGGTGATGCTCTGGTGGAGCAATTGCGCCAGTGGGTGGCCAAGCAGTTGAGCCCAATCGCCAAGCCCGACGACATCCGCTTCACCGACGCACTGCCCAAGACGCGTTCCGGCAAGATCATGCGCCGGCTGTTACGCGCGATCGCCCGCGGCGAGGAAATTTCGCAGGACATCTCGACGCTGGAGAATCCCGCCATCGTCGCGCAGCTGCGCGGCGAAGAACCTGCGCGCGCGCGCAGCGGTGACAAGCGGGCCGCCGTGCGCAGATCCGCAGTCGCCAAGAAGGCGGTGCGCAAGACATCGCCGAAGCGCACGCCACCCAAGCGCACGCCACCCAAGCGCAAACCACCCAAGCGCAAGCCGGTGCCGCGCAGGCCGGGCAAGAAGAGCGCCAGGAAAAAAGCCGTCGCCGGCAAGCGTCGCGCGCGTCGCAGCCGACGATGACCCCGGCAACGCGCCGGCGGCGATGGACCCGGTCCACGCTATGTGTCGTGCTGACGGCCAGTCTGCTCCTCGGTGCCTGCCGTACCGTGCCGACACCGCCGCCTTCGCCACCGCCAACGCCACCCGCGCCGGAAGTGGTGCCGGAACGTATCGATCACTATCAGATCGACGCCGCGCGCTCGCAGGTACTGGTCCTGGTATATCGCGATGGCAAGATGGCCAAGCTCGGTCACAATCACGTGCTGTCCGTGCATGATCTGTCGGGTGAAGTACTCATGCCGGCGGATATCTCGCAGGCGAGTTTCCAGCTGCAGTTTCCGGTCGCCGCGATGAGCGTCGATGAACCGGCATTGCGTCGCGCGTTGGGCGATGATTTCAGCGCGCCGGTGGATGCCGCCAGCATAGACGGCACGCGCTCCCACATGCTCGGTGAAAAACTGCTCGACGCCATGCATTTTGCCAGTGTGCGCCTGCAGTCAGTAGCATTGCGCCCGCAGGCAGATCAGTGGCTCGCGAGCCTGCGCATCACTGTGCGTGATCACAATTGTGTGGCCGAAGTACCAGTGACGCTGGTATCCACGGCAGACGAGCTATCCGCCAGCGGTGAGTTCGATCTAAGCCATGCCCAGCTCGGACTCACGCCCTACAGCGTCGGGCTTGGCGCGCTGCGTGTGGCCGAGATCATTCACATCCGCTACCGGCTCGTGGCCCGGCGCTCGGAGCCTTCAGGCGCCGGCGCCGATAATCCATAACAACGTGCCTTCGGGCGCTTCGATCAGCAGGCTACCGGCCGCCGTGGCGGCGCGCGGCAACTGGTTCGAGAGCGCAATGTTCAGCGAGGCCAGCCGCAGACGCCGCGGTTCGAGGTCACCACATTCGAACACCAGCAACGGCGCGTCGAAGGTACGCGGCCGGTGGAACGCGAGATCGAGCTTGTCGCTGGTCAACGGCAGATGTACGTAAGGCTGCTCTAGTTCAGGCAATGCGACGAATCCGCCGCGCTCCCAGAAGGCGCGCGCCGGCTCGAACTCCGGTTGCGGTAGGCTGAGGTGCGAGAAATATCCGCACAATGACTCGCCGCCATTGGGCGGCGCGGCCGGCGAGTAGGTGCGCGCCTCCAGCAGTGTGACCGCCTGTCCGGCCGGATCGCGCAACCGCAATTGATGCAGCTGATCCTCGCCCAGGCGCGAGAATTCCGGCTCGATATGCGCGGCCAGCAGCCCGGCGCGCGCGCGCGCCAGTTCGGGCAGTACAAAACACACCGATGGTGATGGCATGGCGCATTCATGCAATCCAAGATGTATCCGGCCATCGCTGAGCACGCCGTAACGATGTGGCCACACGTCGTTGGTAGGCAGCTGCGCGAACCCCAGGCGCTCGTAGAACTGTACCGACGCGGCGATGTCCCGCGTGGCAATCGCGAACTCGAGAAAGCGGCCAAACATCGCAGGCCGTTCCGAGTCAGGTCCAATCGCCGGTGGCGCGCAGAATCACCTGCGCCAGCGCGCGTGCGTGATCACTGCGGCCATTGAGTGCGCTGACATAGTCAAAGCGTTCGCCGCCTGCGGCCAGGAATATTTCGCGGCCGCGCAGGGCGATCTCTTCCAGTGTCTCCAGGCAATCGGCGGCGAATCCGGGGCAGATCACATTCAGCGAGCGCAGGCCGCGGCGCGGGAGCTGCGCCAGGGTGTGATCGGTGGCGGGAGTCAGCCAGCGATTGGCGCCGAATCGCGATTGGTAACTCAGGCTCCAATCCTGCGGCTGCAGATCCAGCGCCGCAGCCAGCCTGGCTGCGGTGGCAGCGCACTCCTCGGCGTAACGGTCGCCGCGTGCTACATAGGATTGCGGAATCCCGTGAAAGGACATCAATAGATGGTTAGCGCGCCCGTGCAGGCGCCAGTGCTCCTTGAGACTTGCAACCAGCGCTTCGATGTAGGCGTCATCGGCAAAGTAGCTGGCAATCATGCGCAGTTCCGGCAGGGCGCGCCAGGCGCGCAAGGCCGAGGCCACCTGGTCGTAGACCGCGCCGGTGGTGCTGCCGCTGCTTTGCGGGAACAGCGGCAGCACGATGAGACGGCGTATTCCGGCCGTGCGCAATGCATCCAGTGCCTGCGGCACATACGGCGGTGAATACAGAAACGCCTGCTCCACCACAAAGCCGCTGCGTACGTTGCCGATTTCGCGCACCAGTGCCTCGCGCAGGCGCTGCGTGTTGAACAACAACGGCGAGCCTTCCTCGCGCCAGATTTCGCGGTACTTTCGCGCGCTGCGTGGGGCCCGCAGCGGCAGCACCAGCGCGTACAGCAGCGGCAGCCACAATGCCCGGGGCAGGCCGATCACACGCGGATCGGACAGGAAGCGGCGCAAGAAGCGCCGCACTGAGCCGCTGCTGGGAGCTTGCGGGGTACCGGTGTTGACGATCAGTGCGGCGATCGTTGCGAGCGCCATGGCGTTGGGCGGCTAGCCGATGTGCTGCGCGAGAAATGCCGCGGTTCGCTCGCCCGCCAGCCTGCTCGCTTCGGCGTCATAGTTCTGCGGCCGCTCGTCGTTGCTGAAGGCGTGTCCGGCGGGATAGAGATGGTAGACGCCGGCGGGATAGGCCGCGCGAATGCGCTCGACGTCGCTGAGCGGAATCGATTTGTCGCGCTCGCCAAAGTGCAGCAATGTCGGGCACTTCGGCGTTTTCGGCAGTTCATCGACGATGCCGCCGCCGTAATAGCAGACCGCGGCGCCCAGCGGCACTTCACAGGCCGCCGCCCAGGCCAGCCGCCCGCCCCAGCAGAAACCGATTACGGCCACCTTACCGGCGTGCCGGCAGATCGCGGCGGCTGCGGCAATGTCCAGCACGGCTTTTGCGCTCGGGATCTGTTTGCGGTAGCCCAGGCCCTGCTCCACCTCGGGCGGCGAATAGCCGAGCACGATGCCGCGGGCGACACGGTCGAACAGCGCCGGCGCCACCGCCAGATAACCCAGTTGCGCATAGCCGTCGGCGATGGCACGGATGTGCGGTGTCAGTCCGAAGATCTCCTGCACCACCACCACGCCACCACGCGCCTTGCCAGCCGGCTTGGCGATATAGGTGCTAAAAGTGTGGCCATCGCGCGCCATCAAGGTTTCGGACTGACTCATGCGCGCTCCAGTATGGCCGTGACGCCCATGCCGCCGGCGGTGCAGGCCGAGGCCAGTCCGCGCGTGGCGGCGGGATCGTCAGCCAGCATCTTGGCCAACGCCGCCAATATGCGCCCGCCGGTGGCCGCGAATGGATGCCCGATCGCGACGCTGCCGCCCTTGACGTTGAGACGGGAGGTGTCGATCGAGCCCAGCGGCGCATCGCGCCCGAGCCGGTCACGGCAGAATTCGGCGGATTCCCAAGCCTTGAACAGGCACAGGGGAACCGCCGCGAATGCCTCGTGGATTTCGTAGTAGTCAAAGTCCTGCAGGCTCAGGCCGGTGTCGCGCAATATTTCCGAGACCGCGTAAGCGGGCGCCATCAGCAAGCCTTCCTTACCGGTGGCGAAATCCACCGCCCAGGTCTTGCCGGCGCGCAGATAGGCCAGCACCGGCAGATGGTGCTGTTCCGCCCAGCGCTCCGAGGACAGCAGCAGTGCCGCCGAGCCGTCGGTGAGCGGCGTGCTGTTGCCGGCCGTGAGAGTGCCGCTGGCACTGAGATCAAACACCGGCTTGAGCTTGGCGAGCTTGTCGAGTGAGGCATCGGCGCGCACGTTGTTGTCGCTTTTGAGTTCATGAAACGGCACCACCAGGTCGTCGTAAAAGCCCTCGCGCCAGGCGGCCGCGGCCTTGATGTGGCTGTCGAAGGCGATCCTGTCCTGCGCTTCGCGGCTGATCTTCCAGGTCTTGACCATGAGTTCGCAGCTCTGGCCCATCGACAGGCCGGTACGCGGTTCGACCACGCCGGGCAGCACCGGCTTCAGATCCGCGCGCTTGATTCCCAGCCAGGGGCGCAGCCGTTGCCCAAAGCTGCGGCCGCGAAAACTCGCCAGCAGCCGGCGCTGATAGGATCGTGGGTAGACCACCGGCGGATCGCTCAGGTCATCGACGCCGGCGGCAATGCCGGCATCGATCTGCCCCAGGGCAATCTTGTTGGCAATCAAAATGGCCGCCTCGAGACTGGTGCCGCAGGCGCGCTGCACGTCCAGTCCGGGGGTATGCGGATCGAGGCCCGTCGACAGCAACGATTCGCGCGTCAGGTTGTAATCCTTGGGGTGCTTGATTACCGCGCCGGCGATCACATCGCCCAGGCGTTCTCCCTGGAGACGGAATCGGTCGACCACGCCGCGCAGTGCCGCGGTCAGCAGTTCCTGATTGTCGGTGCCAGCGTAGGCGGTATGGGAACGCGCGAACGGTGTACGCACCCCGCCCAGTATGGCGACGCGCTGGGTATTGCTTCCAATCAACATGTTCGCCTCCAGGGCTCCTGCGCTCTCTTTTCTCGACGAGGCTGATAGGATGCCACGCCCGAACGTATAGGTGGAGGATGGATGAGCGGTTCTGGCGTCGATCGCGTATTCGAGCGCCGCCTGGCCGCGCTCAGCAACAGTCACGAGCAGCAGTTGCTTGCGTTTGGGCGCCGTGGCCTGGAACGGGAATCGCTGCGTGTGACCGCCGACGGGCGGCTGTCGCAGACTCCGCATCCGCTGGCGTTGGGTTCGGCGCTGACCAATCCTCACATCACCACCGACTATTCCGAGGCGCTCGCCGAACTGGTGACGCCGACTTTCCCCGACAACGCGGCCCTCCTGGCCTATCTGACCGATCTGCACCAGTTCGTGTACCAACGCATCGGCGCCGAACTGCTGTGGGCGACATCGATGCCGGGGGAGATCCGTGACGAAGATGAGCTGCCGATAGCGCGTTTCGGCGACTCGTACCAGGGGCGCATCAAATACATCTACCGGCACGGTCTGAAGGTGCGCTATGGCGGCGTGATGCAGGCGATCTCAGGAGTGCACTTCAACTACTCTCTACCGCTGCTGTTCTGGCCCTTGTACGCGGATATCTGCCAGAGCCACGACAGCGGCCAGCCGTTCCGGAGCGCGCGCTACTTCGATCTGCTGCGCAACTACCGTCGTCACGGCTGGATCGTGTCGTACCTGTTCGGCGTGTCGCCGGCGCTGTGCCGATCGTTCCTGCGCGGTCGTAGCGATGCCGCGCTCGAGCCGCTGGGCGCCGATACGCTGATCGGCCCCTACGCCACTTCGCTGCGCATGAGCGACATCGGCTACCGCAACCACAATCAGGCCGCCGTCTCGGTGTCGGTCAACAGCCTGGAGGAATACCTGCGCGACCTGCGGCACGCCATCGGCGCGCCGCACGCACCGTTCACGGCGCTGGGCGTCAAGCGCGACGGCGTCTATCAGCAACTGTCGGGCAATGCACTGCAGATAGAGAACGAGTATTACAGCTACATAAGGCCCAAACGAACACCACGCGCCGGCGAACGAACCACCGGGGCGCTGGGGCGTGCCGGCGTCGAGTACGTCGAGGTGCGCGCGCTCGATAACAGCGCCTTCGATCCGGTGGGGGTGAATCTGCGCAAGCTGTACTTTCTCGAGGCGCTGCTGATCATGCTGCTGTTCAAGGACAGTCCGCTGATCGATGCCGAAGAAGAGGAGGCGATCGAGCGCAATCATCTGCTGGTGGCGCGGCGCGGCCGTGAGCCGGGCCTGAAGCTCGAGCGCAATGGCAGGCAGATAACGCTACAAAGCTGGAGCGCGGAACTGCTCGACTCGATGCAGGGTATCTGCGAGCTGCTCGACGGCTCGCATCCGCAGCGGCCCTACTTGTCGGCCCTGCGCGAGCAGCGCCTGAAGATCGACGATGTCGAGCACACGCCATCGGCGCGGCTATTGCGGGAGCTGCGCGAGAAGCACGAGAGCTTCTCGGCGCTGGCGTTGCGTTTCTCGCGCGACCACAAGCAGTACTGCCTGCACGAGCTGCCGGTTCGCGCCGAAAGAATGCGCGAGTTCGAGGCCGAAGTGCAGCAGTCGCTGGCCGCGTACGCCGCCATCGAGAAGTCCCAGCGTGGCAGCTTCGAGGACTATCTCGCGGCGTATCTCGCCGACTAGAATCGACTGCGCCTGCCCCGCGAGGTCCCCGTGCTCCAGAGGATTCGTCGACTGCTGATCGCCAATCGCGGTGAGATCGCGATTCGCGTCATGAGGGCCGCGAACGAACTGGGTATCGGTACGATCGCCATTTATTCCCAGGAGGATCGCTTCAGCCTGCATCGGACCAAGGCCGACGAGGCCTATCTGGTCGGCGAGGGCAAGGGCGCGATCGAAGCCTACCTCGACATCCCGGACATTCTGCGCGTGGCGCACGAGGCGCACGCCGACGCGGTGCATCCGGGCTACGGTTTTCTGGCGGAGAACCCGGAATTTGCCGAGCAGTGCGCACACGCGGGGCTGCTGTTCGTCGGTCCCGGTCCCGAGGCCATGCGCGTTCTCGGCAACAAGGTCGCGGCACGGCATCTGGCCGTAGCCGCCGGCGTCGCGGTCATGCCGGCGACTCCGCCGCTACCCGAGGACATGGCCGAATGCATGCGGCTCGCGCAGCAGGTGGGCTACCCGGTCATGCTCAAGGCCAGTTGGGGTGGCGGTGGACGCGGCATGCGCGTGATCGAAAGCGATGCGCAGCTGCTGGAACTGCTGCCGGTGGCGCGCCGTGAGGCCAAGGCCGCGTTCGGCAACGACGAGGTGTACCTGGAGAAACTCGTGCGCCGCGCGCGCCATCTGGAGGTGCAGATCCTGGGCGATGCCGACGGCAACCTGGTGCATCTGTTCGAGCGCGACTGCACCGTGCAGCGGCGCAATCAAAAGGTGGTGGAGCGCGCTCCGGCGGTGTTCCTGGACCATGACCAGCGGGCGGCGCTGTGCGAATCGGCGCTGAACATCGGCCGCGCCGCGCACTACTGCAACGCCGGCACGGTCGAGTTCCTGCAGGATGCCGACAGCGGCGCCTTTTATTTCATCGAGGTGAATCCGCGCATCCAGGTCGAGCATACCGTGACCGAATGCGCGACCGGCATCGACTTGGTGAAGGCGCAGCTTCGCATTGCCGACGGCGCGCGCATCGGTGAGGCCGGCAGCGGCGTGCCGGCGCAGGCGCAGATCAAGCTGGTCTCGCACGCTCTGCAGTGCCGCGTCACTACCGAGGATCCGCATAACAATTTCGTGCCCGATTACGGCCGCCTGACCGCCTACCGCAGTCCGGCGGGATTCGGCGTGCGCCTGGATGCCGGGACAGCCTATGCCGGCGCACTGATCACCCGTTCCTACGATTCGCTGCTGGTCAAGGTGACGACCTGGGCGGAGACGCCGGAGGAGGCGATCGCGCGCATGCACCGCGCGCTGTGGGAATTTCGCGTGCGCGGCGTGGCCACGAACCTGCGCTTCCTCGATCAGATCATCAGCCATCCGCGCTTTGCACAGGCGCAGTACACCACGCGCTTCATCGATGAAACGCCGGAACTGTTCAGCGCCCCCGAGCGGCGCGATCGCGCCACGCGCATCCTGACGTTCCTCGCCGAGACCGTGGTCAACGGCAATCCGGAAGTGACTGGCCGCGTGGTACCGGAACGGGTGCCGCCGGCAAAGCCGCCGAAACTGCCGCCGCCTGCCGGCCTGAGTGGGCAGCCGCCTGCCGGTTGTCGGCAGCGGCTGCAGGAACTGGGGCCGGAGCGCTTTGCCCACTGGATGAGCAGCCAGCAGCGCGTGCTGCTGACCGACACCACCATGCGCGATGCCCACCAGTCGCTGCTGGCCACGCGCATGCGCACCATCGACATGACCGCTATTGCGCCGGCGTATGCAGCGCTGCTGCCCCAATTATTTTCCGTGGAGTGCTGGGGCGGGGCCACCTTCGATGTGGCCATGCGGTTCCTCAAGGAGGATCCGTGGGAGCGGCTGGCGCGCCTGCGCGCGGCCATGCCCAACCTGCTGCTGCAGATGTTGCTGCGTTCGGCCAACGCGGTGGGCTACAGCAATTATCCGGACAACGTCGTGCGCTATTTCGTGCAGCAATCGGCGGCCGCCGGCATCGACGTATTCCGCGTGTTCGATTCACTCAATTGGGTGGAGAACATGCGCGTGGCCATGGATGCGGTACTGGAGAGCGGGCGGCTGTGCGAGGCCGCGATCTGCTACACCGGCAATCTGAGCAATCCGAACGAGCGCAAATACACGCTGGATTACTACCGCAAGCTCGGGCGTGAACTCAAGGCCGCGGGCACCCACATTCTGGGCATCAAGGACATGGCCGGCCTGTGTCAGCCGCGCTCCGCCTACGACTTGGTCAAGGCGCTCAAGGAAGAGACCGGACTGCCAGTGCATTTTCACACTCACGATACCAGCGGCATCGGCGCCGCCAGCGTATTCGCGGCCATCGCCGCCGGCGCCGATGCGGTCGATGCCGCCATGGATGCCATGAGCGGCCTGACTTCCCAGCCGAATCTGGGCTCGATCACCGAGGCGCTGCGGCATGGGCCGCGCGATCCCGGACTGGACAGCAACCACATCCGCACCATCTCTCATTATTGGGGTCAAGTGCGCAAAGGCTACGTGGCATTCGAAAGCGACAACCGCGCCGGCGCTTCGGAGATCTACGTGCACGGCATGCCCGGCGGCCAGTACACCAATCTGCGCGAGCAGGCCCGCTCGCTCGGTATCGATGATGCTCGTTGGCCGGAGGTGGCGCGCGCCTACGCCGAGGTCAACGAGCTGTTCGGCGACATCATCAAGGTCACGCCCACTTCGAAAGTGGTGGGTGACATGGCGCTGCTGATGGTAATGAGCGGCCTGACGCCGGCGGCGGTATTGGATCCGGACACCGACATCGCCTTTCCCGAATCGGTGGTGCGCCTGTTTCGCGGCGATGTTGGCCAACCCTACGGCGGGTTTCCGGCAGCACTGCAGCGCAAGGTGCTCAAGGGCGCGGCGCCGCGCCAGCGCCGCGCCGGCGAGGAAATGCCGCCAGCCGATCTGGAGCAGCTGCGCAGCGAAGCCAACGAGCGCGCGCTGCGGCCAGTGACCGATCAGCAGTTCGCCTCGTATCTGATGTATCCGCAGGTATTCACCGACTATGCCGCCGACCGGCGGCGCTTCAGCGACGTCGCCATCCTGCCCACGTCGGTGTTTTTCTACGGCATGCAGCCGGGACAGGAGATCAGCGTCGATCTGCAGCGCGGCAAGACCCTGATCGTGCGCTACGTGACGCAGAGCGAACCGCACGAGGATGCCACCCGCACGGTATTTTTCGAACTCAACGGCCAGCCGCGATCGGTGCGCATCGTCGATCAAAGCCAGAAACCCAAGCGTCCGCCGCAGCGGAAAATCGAACCCGGCAATCCCCTGCAAATCGGCGCACCCATGCCCGGCACCGTCGCGACCATCAGTGTTTCGGTGGGCCAGCGCGCGGCGCGCGGCGACCTGCTGGTCACGCTCGAGGCCATGAAGATGGAGGCGACGGTGCGCGCCGAGAGCGACGGCGAGGTGATCGAGGTGCTGGTGACGCCGGGAATGCAGGTGGATGCCAAGGATCTGATGGTGGTAATGCGGTAAATTGGTGCTAGGGTGAAGGTGGTCGGGCAAACAAGAATGCAAGCGGGAGTCCTCGCATGAAACTGGTTACAGCAATTATTAAACCCTTCAAGCTCGACGACGTGCGCGCGGCGTTGTCGGAAATCGGCGTTTCGGGAATGACCGTTACCGAGGTCAAGGGGTTCGGCAGGCAGCGCGGGCACACGGAGCTGTACCGTGGCGCCGAGTACGTGGTCGA
>DASXLF010000155.1:0-1684 GCA_036496405.1 Steroidobacteraceae bacterium
ACTCGGCCCGCAGTGCCTTCATCGGATCGATGGATGCCGCCCGCAGCGCAGGCAGGCCCGACGCAGCCATCGCCAGTAACATCACGCCGACGGCCGCGGCTGAGAGCACCAGGGGATCAAACGGGCTCACATCGAAGAGGAACGAGCGCATCAGTCCCGAAACGGCAGCGGCCAGGCCCAACCCGATGGCGCAACCGATGCCTGCCAGTTTGGCGCCCGACTTCAGCACCAGCCGCATTATCGCGCTGCGTTGCGATCCCAGCGCCATGCGAATCGCCATCTCCTGCACACGCAGAGCCACCGAAAACGCGATCACGCTGTAAATTCCCAACACCGCCAGCAGCACCGCCGCAAATGCGAAGCTGCCGATCAGCACAGTATTGAAGCGCCGTGGCGCCTCGCTTTGCGCGACGGCCTGTTCCATGGTTTGTACCTGCGTCAGGGGCAGCAGCGGATCCAGCGACCGCACGACAGACCTCAGCGCATTCTCCATCTGCTCCGGCGGCAGCATCGAGCGCAGAACAATGAATCCGCCGTTCCCATTCAAATCCGTGGGGGAAGCCAGCGAACCGATGCCATCCTCCGCTTGATCCACGGGTATGTAGTATTGCTCTGTCGAGGGTTCATCGGGCGAGTTCAGCTTGGCATACGCCACTTCTCCCACCACTGTGAGCCACGGCGTCTGCATCTCGGGCGTGCCGACCCGCAGCCGTTTGCCAATTGGGTCCTGCCCCGGCCAGTAATGCTGCGCGAGTTTTTGATTCACAATCAGCACTAGTTGCGCCCCGTGGTGGTCAGACTCGCTAAACACACGGCCGCGCAGCAGCGGAATGCCTATCGCCGGAAAATAATTTCCGATGACATACGATGCGGTGGCCAGGTTCAGGTTCGCCCCCTTGGGCGGCGTGTAGCCTTCCACCGTAAACGTCTGGTTATTGGTAACGCCGGTGGACGGAAGTTGCGAGGTGAGCCCGGTGGCCGTCACTCCCGGCAACGCGCTCAGGCGCTGCAGCAACTCGCGATTGAACTCGTCGATCTGCGATTGCTTCGTATATTGCTTCTGCGGCAATCCATACGCTCCGGTCGTCACATGATCTGGCCGGTAGCCGAGATCGACGGAGCGCATCTTGTCAAAGCTGCGCAGCAGCAGAAACGACGCCGTCAGCAGCACCAGCGCAATGGCGATTTCCCCCACCACCAGTGTGGAGCGCAGGCGCGCGTGCCCTCCGCCTTCCGATCCGCTGCGTCCGCCGTCTTTCAGATTGGAGCTTACGTTGGTGCGCAGGGCCGCAAACGCCGGCACCAGCCCGCATACCAGCCCGGTGATCACGCCCAGCGCCAGCGCAAATCCCACAACGCTCCAGTTCAACCCGATCTCGCTGATGCGGGGCAGACTTTCCGGCAGCATGCTCTTGCCCATGCGCAAGGCGACCGTTGCCAGGATCAGGCCCAGCGCTCCACCGCTAAAGCTCAACACCAGGCTTTCGAGAATTGCCTGCCGCAGCAGCGCGGCGGCCTTGGCTCCCAGCGCCAGCCGCACGGCGATTTCTCTCTGCTTGCGGATGGCGCGCACCAGCATCAGGCCGGCCAGGTTTACGCACGCAATAAGCAGAACCACGCCCACCGCCGAAAACAGGATGCGCAACAGCGGCCGGGTCTGGTCGGTCGTGGACTGCCTGAGCGG
>DASXLF010000156.1:0-11930 GCA_036496405.1 Steroidobacteraceae bacterium
CAAATTGAGGCCGTGCACTCCATGATCCGATTCGCGGAAAGCAGTCTATGACTGTGCGGCAATCGTGCGTACGCGCCCAACAGCTCGCGTTTTTGTGGCAGTTGCGCACGCCGCGAATGAGAATTGGTTCGTTAGAGACCCACCCTAGAATCCTCTTTGCAGACCTTGATTCTTTGTCTCCGCCAGCCACGATCGAAAGGTTGCGAAATCTCTCGACCGCCAACGCCGGGGGCATCGCGCTCTGGCCGTATGTCAGCCCCACATAAGCGCTAGTGGAAATAAAAATCCGGGCGCGATCGTTTGGAAATTAGCTCAATCCATTCGTATCGGCGACCGCCAAATACAATAGTGGGGTATAGTATATCGGCAACAAAAGCTTCATCTGCGCCTAGTAACGTGAGGGGTTCCTGCCGGCTAGAGCCATGCACACAACGAAGCGCATATCCATGCCTTTCCGGTCACTCTGCCACTTGCGGTGCCTGCCGCTATTCGCACTCTGGTCGGTCGGGTCATCGCTGGCATTGGCGCAGGAAGCTACACTCGATACGTCGCCAGAGGTCCCGGCGCTGGGACCGACCTCGCGCCTGCCACAACTTGTGGGCGCCCAGTACACCTTCATCCTTCAGAACCAGAGCCGTCTGCTCTCGCCTTACTCCTCGCACCTGAGCCTTAATCCCGACGGCGACACGCAGCCCACCAATACGGTCGGCATCTATCTCGGCTGGGCACCCCTGAACTGGCTGCAGGCGTATGTCGATGTCGAGAAATCCATGGGTGCCGGGGTCAGCAACGCCACCGGCCTTGCCGGGCTGACCAACGGCGATGTGGTGCGTGAGGGGGGCGCCGGGCTGAAGAAGGAGTTCTACATCGCCCGCGACTTTCTGCGTTTCATGTGGCCGCTGGCCGATGGCGTTACATCCGTCAAGCGCGGCAAGGATCAGATTGCCGGCGGCGAGGCTGCGGCCCGGTTGGAGCTCAAGGTCGGCCGCATGGCTGTCAATGATGATTTTGATCAGAACCGGTACGCCGATGATCCGCGTTTGGAGTTTTTGAACTGGTCGCTATGGGCCAACACCGCCTGGGACTTTGCCGCCAACACGCGCGGCTATACCGATGGCATCGTGATCGGCTATATCAGCCCTGCTTGGTCACTGAAGTATGGCATCTACAAGATGCCAACTATGGCCAACGGTCAACAGCTGGTAGGTTCCCTGGGCCGTGCCAGCGGTGAGAATCTGGAACTTACGCTCTCGCAACTGCCGACCCGGACAATCGTACGGCTGTTGCTGTACCTGAACATCGCCAGCATGGGCGACTATCGGCAGGCATTGGCGCTGGCGGCGGTCGACCACACTGTTCCCGACATCGTCGCCGACGATCGACCGGGCCGTCAAAAACACGGCTATGGGATCAATCTCGAGCAACCGCTGGCCAATGACGGCGATACCGGCGCGTTCCTGCGCTGGGGCTGGAACGACGGCAAGGACGAGAGTTTCGCCTTCACCCAGGTCGATCAGGTCTTGAGCGTCGGCGCACAGCTCGCGGGCAGCAACTGGCATCGCAGCGGTGATCGCCTCGGCGTGGCGATGGCGAGCGAAGGACTGCACGCACCGCAGGAGCAGTACCTGGCGGCGGGCGGTGAGGGGTTTCTGATCGGCGACGGGCATCTGAACTACGGCCACGAACGCATTTTCGAAGCCTATTACCAGATTGAAAGAACGTTTCCAGAGCGGCCCGCCGCCATTCATTGGCAGATCAGTCCGGATTTTCAGTACGTGGAAAATCCCGGCTACAATCGAGATCGCGGCCCGGCGCACTTCTGGGGAATCCGTCTGCACGTCGAATACTGAGCTCACAGGCCGGCGTGGCCACTCGACGGCCGCGCGCCGCCGCCAGGCCTCTAACCTTCCGGTACCGCGCTCTCAGGAAGCGCGCCGGTTGACCTCGACCGTGATGTGCGCGAGTTCGCGGTGCTCGGACAGCAACGCGCGAATCTCGTCGGGCGATATGCCATCGGTACACACCACGCTGAGCACGCAGGCGAACTTGCCCTTGCCCACGCGCCACACGTGCAGGTCCTCGATGGTCCTGCCGACGTTGCCGCCACACACGGCGCGGCGGATGTGCGCCACCACCGGTGAATCCATCTCGGCATCCAGCAGGATGCGCCCGGTATCGCGCAGCAGAGTGAACGCCCAGGCGGCGACGATCACGCTGCCGATGATTCCCATGAGTGGATCGAGCCAAGTGGCGCCGAGATATTTGCCGCCGGTCAGCGCCGCGATCGCCAGCACCGAAGTCGCGGCATCGGCCGCCACGTGCACGTACGCGGAGCGCAGGTTCAAATCGTGATGATGGCCATGGCCATGGCCATGGCCATGGCCGTGGTCGTGGTCGTGGTCGTGACCATGTCCGTGGTCGTGACCATGTCCGTGGCCGTGATTTCCCGCCGCCCCCGCCAGCAGCCACGCCGAGCACAGATTCACCAGCAGGCCCAGACAGGCGATTCCGATCGCCTGATTGAAGGCAATCGGTGCCGGATGCATCAGGCGCAGTGCCGATTCCCACAGCATGTAGACCACAACGCCCGCCAGGAACATGGCGCTGGTGTAACCGCCCAGGATCTCGATCTTCCAGGTGCCGAAGGCGAAGCGCTCATCGCGTGCCAGCCGCCGCGCCAGGGTGTAGGCCGCGGCCGATAATCCCAGGGCAATGGCGTGCGAGCTCATATGCCAGCCATCGGCCAGCAGCGCCATCGATTGGAACAGCCAGCCGGCGCTGATTTCGATCACCATCATCACCACGGTCAACGCCACCACCAGGCGCGTGCGCTGTTCGGCCAGCGGATTGACCTGATTGAAATCGTGGCTGTGGCGCATGGTCATACTCTACCAGAGTATGGTATTTTCCACCCCGGAGGCGAAGCATGGCTCACATTCTGCGAAACAAGGAACGGCTGCTGGCGCGCGTGCGGCGCATGCGCGGACAGGCCGAGGCGCTGGAGCGGGCGTTGGCCGCCGATGAGGAGTGCACCGCGGTATTGCAGCAGATTGCTGCGGTGCGCGGCGCCGCCAACGGACTGATGTCGGACGTGCTCGAGGAGCACCTGCGCGAACACCTGGGTCCGCAGAGTGGTTCGGTGGCGCAGCGCGAGCGCGATCTGGTCGAGGTCGGGCGCATCGTGCGCCGCTACCTGCGCTGACCGCTTCAGCCCATGTGGGGCAGCGCGTGCTCGATCGCCGTGTGACCGAGCAGCACCCGATGATCGGCCTCCTCCCACTGCGAATCAAAGCGGCGCGTGAAATTGAGCTCGGTGTGCGGGGCCAGCTCCTGAACCGAGAATTCCACCGACCATAGTCCGTAGAGTTGCATGGTCGATACGCGATCCTGAATCTGCTGCCAGCCATCGAAGCCGAAGTGGATGCTGAATGGCTCCCGGCACTCCACCCGCAATGCCCGCCCGGCCTCCAGCCGCGCGATGGGTACTTCGTGACGCCAATGCCAGACCGTGGCCGCGCGCGCCTTCCCGCCGTAGCGCTGTGCCACCGCCTGCAACAATTCCACCGGCGCGCCCAGATCGCGCGCGATCAGCAGTTTCAGGAACTCGGCGTGCGACCACAGCAACGGCATGGCGCTGCCCGAAGGCCGCCCGGGTTGCAGTTCCAGCGCCGGAATGGCTTTCGTATCCCACACCTGTTCCGGCAGCATCCCGCCGAGGCTGGCGCAGTTCCAGATGGTGTTCAGGTAGTCGATCGGATCCTCACCCGATTGCAGGGCCAGGTGCCCACGCTCGCCGGCCAGCAGCGGCCACGCGCGACCAATGCCGCTACCGTCGAATGCCCGCCCGTCGGCATGCTCGCCGTAGCCATCCTCGTTGTAGCGGTGATAGAGCGCACCGGACGGGGTCTGCACACGCAGTATCTGATCGACCACCTTGATCGTGTCCTGTACCCGGGGATCGTGCGCACTGCGTAGACCCATTCGTACCAGGTAGGAGAAATCCATGCTCACCAGCGCCGAGCCCAGAATCTCCTCGCCCTCGCGGTTGCGCAATCCCACCCAGCCACTCAGGTCTCCGGACTTGTCCGGCGTGGCGATGCGCACGTAATAGCCGGTGACGCCCAGCTGTTCCGCCAGTGCGGTGTCGCGCACGTAGCACCAGCCCTCAAGCCGCTCATTCCAGTCGTCGGCCAGTTCCTCGGCCCGCGTGCGCTCTTCGGCGCTGAGCCATGGAGCTGCCGCGATCAGGGCACTGATCGCAATCGCCAGCGTGAAGGCGCTCACCCCCGGATTCTCCTCCCAGCGATCTTGTTCGCTGTAGGGTCCGGTGCGCGCTACAAAACCGACGGCTTTGCGCACCATGCGCGCGGTGCCGGGCAGCTCCGGATCGCCCAGCTCACGCAGTTTCGCCGCCAGCAGCACGGGAAATGCCGCCTCGTCCAGTTGCGTGCCGGTCCAGAACGGCTGGCCGCTGGGAAAATAGTTCTGCGGCCAGTGGCCATCGCGGCTCTGTGTCGCCGCCAGGTGCGCCAGGATGCGCCGCGCATCCAGCGGTTGATTCGCCGCCAGCAGCGCGAACGCCGTCAGCGTGGCATCGCGTGGCCACACCAGGTGATAGCCACCGAGCGTATCGGTGGTGTTGCCCCAGGGCACGCTCAAGCTCGCCACGACGGCGCCCGGATAGGTGCGGTCCTCATGCACTTTCAGTACCGCCGCCGACAGCAGACCGGCGTCGCCCAGCCGTTCATCGGGGCGCGGAATCTTGAGTTTCGAACCCCAGAGCCGCCAGCGGTGCAGGAACTCGGCGCGCAGGATGTCGAAACCTTCGGCGAGCGCGGTACGCACCAGCGTGTAGGCCCCGCGCGGTGTCTCGGCGAAGGCCAGCGCCAGCACCCCGCTCTGCCCCTGGGCCTCGCCGCTCAACGCCACCGTGCCCTGCGCCGCGTTGCTGAAATCGTAGGTGAGGCGTCCGTGTCGATTAAGGTCCTGCCAGCCGTCGGAGGCGCCGACATAGCCGCAGCTCAGCTGCTTCAGCGGCGAGGTGCCGGCGAAACACAGCGCCGATTCGCCCCGTTGGGCGTAGCCCCGGTTATGGTCCACCCAGGCGTGATTGTCGCGTCCGGTGCTGCCCAGATGCGGCGCCAGAATGGCGATCAGCCGATAGTTGCCTTGCAGCTGGTAGCGCACCAGCAGCGCATCGCGGCGCCCGTCGGGCAGCACCTCGAGGATGAGTTCGTAATCGTCGCCGTAGTGCGTGATGGTGAGCAACGGCAGGCACGGTCCGGCGGTGGCCAGGCGATAGCGTCGCACACGCTTCAGATCGACGAAGCCGTGATCGCCGACCAGGTAAAAGGTGAAGTCGCGGATCTGTGGCTCGCCGGTGGACGGCCAGTACACCTCATCGATGGTGCCGTGACCGATAGTCGCCCACAGGCGCGAGGACCCCAGCGCGGTAGTCACGAAATCCTTGTCGCTGGAACACCAGGTCGGCGCCAGCCCGGGTGCGCCAAAGGCTTCGCCGCTCACATGAGCCCTCGCTGCTGGGTCCGATTCATAGTCGTCAGCATATCGGCAGTGCCGTCGTTACCGCCACCGCGATGGGCTGATAGGCTTGCCGGGGTGACAGCGCCCACCATGTCGCCGGCCAAGTTCCTGCATTACCTGGTGCTGCCAGCGCGGCCCACCGGCCTTCTGTTCATCGCCGCACTGACGCTGGGCTTCGCGCTCTGCCTTGCGGCCGGATGGTTTGGCGTGCCAATGCTGGTGATCCTGCTGTCCTGGCTGTTCAAGTATGCCTATGTGCTGCTGGAACACGTGGCGCACGGCGCACGCGAGCCGCCGGTGCTGGCGGTCGAGATGCTCAATCCGGCCACCGAGCTGCGTCCCTGGATACAACTGGCCATCGTCATGCTGTTCTACATGGCCCTGCGCGCCGTGTCCGGCAGCATTGGCACGGCAGCCACGTTGCTGATCGAGGGCCTGGCGCTGGTGGCACTGCCGGCGTCCATCGCGGCCCTGGCTGTCGGTGATGCCTACTGGCAGGCGGTCAATCCGCTGGCGCTGTGGCAGATCATGCGCGCTCTTGGTCTGAGCTACGTGGCGATCGTCGCCGTCGTGCTGCTCTACGGCTACGGCCTGGTCGCCCTGGCAAATTACGCGCTGTCACCGGTGTGGCTTCTGGACGCGCTGAGCATATTTGCCTGGCTATCGTTGTTCTCGCTGCTGGGCGGCGGTCTGTTCGAGGAGCGTGCCGCACTGGGGCACGAGGCCATTCACGCTCCGGAACGCGCCGAGCGCCGCGCGCAGTGGCACCTGGAGCGCGAGCGCGCGCACTTCGTCGACGGGGTATCGGCGCAGGTCCGCAACGGCAATCTCGCCGGCGCCTGGCAGACCACTGAACGCGAACTGGCCGCACTCGGTCACGGATTTGAAAGCTACGACTGGCTGCTGGAGCACTACTCGCGTCTGCAGGATCAGCGGCTCGCCGGCCGGCTGGCACAGGACTACATCACGCGCGCACTCGGACGCGACAACGGCCGCGTGATCGCGATTCTGCGCGCGCGTCTGGCAATCGATGATCAGTTCCACCCGCGCACGGCGGCCGAAACGCTGCGCGTAGCAACGCTGGCGCGCCTGGCCGGCGATCGTGCCAGCGCCCTGTGTCTGCTGCGCGCCTTTTCGCGCCACTTCGCCGATGCTCCCGCCGCCGTGCAGGCCACCGCCCGGGCCGAAGCCGAAGCGCTCGCCGTCGGCTCCAGGCTGCCGTGAGCGGCCGCTGAGCGAGTGCTTTCAGGCGCGCTTTCGGCCCTTGGCGGTTTTGCGCACGCTGGCGGCGGCGCCTGACTTGCCCTTGCCTTTGATACTGTTCCTGAGCGCTTCCATCAGGTCGATGACCTGCGCCTTGGGCCGGTCGGCCGCTTCCGGCTCCTCCGCGGTCAGCGAATGCATTTGCTTCCTCCGGATTTTTTCCTGGATACGGCGCATGAGATCGGCCCGGTAAGTGTCCTTGAAGGCCGTGGGCCGGAACGGCCCGGACATTTGATCGATCAATTGCTTCGCCATCGACAGCTCGGCACTGCTGACCTTGGAGGAACCGCCGCCTTCCGCCGCGCTCGCTAGCTGCGCCGGCGGCAGTACTTCATCGGCGAAGCGCAGCGTCAGCAGCATGAGCACGTGCTCGTGGGGTGCAATCACGCACAAATGCTGCCGGCCGCGCATCACGAAGGTCCCCACCGCCACCTTTTCGGTGGCCTCGAGCGCTTGGCGCAGCAATGCATAGACTTTCTGACCGCCCTTCTGCGGCGCCAGGTAGTACGGGGTCTCGAAGTACATGGCTGGGATATCGGCGGCCTCGGCGAAATTCGCGATATCGATGGTTTCGGTGGCTTTCACATTGGCGTGCTTGAAGTCCGCGTCGGCCAGCGCCACGTATTCGCCCTTCTTATATTCATAGCCTTTGACGATGTGTGCCCAATCGACCTCTTTGCCGGTGCTTTTGTTGACCCGTTCGTAGCCGATGGGCGCGAAATCGCGGCTGTCGAGCATGTGCAGCGACAGCGCGTTGTCCTTGGAAGCCGTGAACATATCGACCGGCACGTAGATCAGGCCGAAGGAGATGGCGCCGTGCCAGAGTGAACGCTGCATGCTGACTCCTAAATCTTCGTGCGCCAACGACGAAAACCCCGCGGACCGTGAGGCCCGCAGGGTGGTGACGTCAAACCCGCGATCAAGTTCCCGACGAGGACGAGCTCTTCATGCTGCCGGAAGAGGAGCCGCTCATCGACGACTTGTGATGCTTGTGCATGTGCATACCGGAGCCGGACGAGGAGGAACTGCTACCTTCCGTCATGTCATTGCCGGTGCTCTTGTTTTGACCCGCAGCCGAGGGCTGACCACCGGTTCCGGATGGCGGCGTCGAGCCGGGTGTGGAGGTGTTGTTGCCCGGAGTAGTCTGCAGGTTGTTGCCGCTGGACTTATTTGCCCCCGGCGTCGTGCCGCCCGAAGTCTGCGCCAGAGCCAGCGATGCCGACCCCGCTGCCAGCGCGGCGATGGCCATTGTGGAGACCGCAAGTTTGGATAGTGACATGGTAGTTCTCTCTGGTTGAGCTGGAGAGCCCAATGTAGCCGCAGCGCCGCCGCCGGCTGTCGGAGCGTGGCTCAGCGTGCTGTCAGCGTTTAGGCAACCCAGTAATCGCGCTGTCTTAGTCGCTCAGGCGCACCAGGATCAGCGAGCGGCCGGTCACTCCATAGCTGTCGCCGCTCTTGCCCTTATAGTCGACGTTGCCGTCCGGGATGTTGGTGTCCAGCACCAGTGTCCAGGTCTCGCCGCCGGGACTGGCAGGCAGCGTGAACTTCACCAGATCGTGGTGCGCGTTGAGCACCAGCAGCATGGTGGCTTCGGTGCCGCGCTGGCGCACGCCGGTAAAGCGCGCGCGCCCGTCCATCAGCATGCCGAAGCAATGCATGTTGCCATCGCTCCAATCCTCGGTGCGCATCTCCGCGCCCGAAGCGTTGATCCAGGTCAGGTCCTTGACGTCCAGCTCTTCGTCGTAGGCGCCGGTCAGGAAGCGGTTGCGGCGCAGAATGGGATAGGTGTGCCGCAGCGTGGCGAGCTGCTGCACGAACCGGATCAGTCCCGGGTGTTTCTCGACCAAGCCCCAATCGATCCAGCTGATTTCGTTGTCCTGACAATAGGCATTGTTATTGCCTTGCTGTGTGCGCCGGAATTCATCGCCGGCCAGCAGCATGGGCGTGCCCTGCGCCAACAGCAGGGTCGCCAGCTGATTGCGGATCTGCCGCTCACGTAGGCTGTTGATCTCGGCATCCTCGGTCGGGCCTTCGACCCCGCAGTTCCATGACCGGTTGTCGTTGCTGCCGTCCTTGTTGTCCTCGCCATTGGCCTCGTTGTGCTTGTCGTTGTAACTCACCAGATCGTTGAGAGTGAAGCCGTCGTGCGCGGTCACGAAGTTCACGCACGCCGACGGCCGGCGTCCCAGGTGGTTGAATACATCCCCCGAGGCGCACAGGCGCTGCGCGACATCGGCTGCGGCCGCGTTGGCCTTCCAGAAATCACGCAACACGTCGCGATAGCGATCATTCCATTCCGCCCATCCGGGCGGGAAGCCGCCCACCTGATAGCCCCCGGGGCCGCAGTCCCAGGGCTCGGCTATGAGTTTGACTCCGCGCAACACCGGATCCTGATTGCAGGCCTTGAGGAATCCGCTCTGGTTGTCGAAGCCCGCCGGCTCGCGCGCCAGGATGGTGCCGAGGTCGAAGCGGAAGCCATCCACGTGCAGCTCATTCACCCAATAGCGCAGGCTGTCGGTCACCATCTGGATGACCGACGGATGCGACAGGTTCAGCGTGTTGCCGGTTCCGGTATCGTTGATGTAGAAGCGCTTCTGGTCGGGCAGCAGACGATAGTACGAGGCGTTGTCGATGCCCTTGAACGACAACGTCGGACCGCGCTCGTTACCTTCGGCGGTGTGGTTGTAGACCACATCAAGGATGACCTCGAGGCCGGCGTCGTGAAAGCGCGCCACCATTTCCTTGAATTCGCGCAGACACTGCTCCGGCTCGGAGGCATAACGCGGGTCCGGGGCAAAAAAACCGATGCTGTTGTAGCCCCAATAATTGGTCAGTCCCTGTTCCAGCAGGTGGCTGTCATTGACGAAGGTGTGGATGGGCAGCAGCTCTATGCTGGTCACACCCAGTGCCTTGACGTAGGCGACCACTTCCTTCGCCCCCAGCCCCTTGAACGTTCCGCGCTGTTTCACCGGCACGGCCGGATGCAGTTTGGTGAAGCCGCGTACGTGCGCCTCGTAGATGATGGTCTGGTCCCACGGCACCGCGCGCGAGCGCGGCTGGCCCTGCCAATCGAAGTTCGGATCCACCACCACACACTTGGGCACGAACGGCGCGCTGTCGCGCTCGTCGAAACTCAAGTCCTCTTCCGCCGCGCCGATGGTATAGCCGAAGCATTCCGGCGCCCACTTGATCTCGCCAATGTGAGCCCGGGCGTAGGGATCCAGAACCAGCTTGTTGGGATTGAAGCGGTGCCCGGCCTCCGGTTCGTACGGTCCGTGAACGCGCAGTCCATAGACCGCGCTCGGGCCGACGTCGGGAATGTAGCCGTGCCAAATCTCGTCCGTGTATTCCGGCAATGCGACGCGCTCCAGCTCCCGCTCACCAGTGGAGTCGAACAGGCACACTTCCACCTTGGTGGCATTGGCCGAGAACAGCGTGAAATTGGTGCCCCTGCCATCCCAGATCGCCCCATGCGCCTGCGAGCTGCCTTCCCGTACGCGGCTTTTTACCATCGCATCCACGCGCTACTCCTGGGTGTTGGAACCGTCGATGATGAGCAAATATCACGCCCCATCTGTAGCCACGGCAGCCCTATGCATTGTAGGTCGGTTCTCTTAACTCCGTTCGCTTTGGACTACTTGGTCGCGCCGATCAGGCCACGTTCCCGGGTGCGGCGGGAGCGCATCCGTAGGCGGGACGCGCGTACCCAGTAAAGTGATGACGCTGTTCCCTTCCGGCCGGGGGGCGTTCCTCCCGGTCATTTATTCAGCGGGGACCATGAAACGTGGGGTCCCCAACCCTTGAGACAGGCGCTAGGTCCGCTGCGGTGACTGCAGTGATCCGAGTCATGCTGGTTGACGACCATGCGGTGGTGCGCGCCGGCTATCGGCGCCTGCTCGAGCAACAGCCCGGTATCCAGGTGGTGGCGGAGGCCGACGGCGGCGATCGCGCCTACGTGCTATTCGTGGAACATCAACCCGACGTCGTGGTATTGGATCTGTCCATGCCAGGGGTCAGCGGCCTCGATACTATCCGCCGGATTATCAGCCGGGAAGCGGATGCGCGTATTCTGGTGTTCAGCATGCATGACGACGCCATGCTCGCCGAACGCGCCGTGCAACTGGGCGCGCGCGTCTACATCACCAAGAGCAATGCGCCCGAGGTGCTGGCCACGGCGGTCGAAGCGGTGGTCGCAGGCCAGCTTTACTTGAGTTCGGACATTGCGAACTCCATCGCCATCCTGAAATTGAGCGGCGATGAAAATCCGGTGCAGCTGCTCAGTGCCCGGGAATTCGAGATTTTTCGGCTCATAGTCGCCGGACGTTCCGTGACTGCGATTGCCAGGCTGTTGAGCTTGAGCACCAAGACGGTCGCCAACTATCACACCTTGATCAAGCGCAAGCTCGGCACGCCGAGCGATGTCGAGTTGGTGCTGCTGGCGCGCCGTCACAACATGCTCTAGCCGCCGTCGATCGTTATGTCAGGCAAGGGCGAGCTGCAGCGCCATGTAGGACAAAGTACCGCCGCGCTTGCGCTTCATTCGCTAGCGGGTGTGGCAGAACTGGATGCATCCGCTGCTTTATTCTGTGTGAAATATCCAGCGGGTGACTCATGCACGCCGAGCGGCAGGTAACGACGGAAGTGCGGGCCGATGCGGCATCCTCACGCGCCAGCGTTTCTGTACGCATACTGGCACTGCTGGCGGTGGGCGCGCTGCTGTACTTCGGCCACGCGGTGTTCATCCCCATTGCGCTGGCGATACTGTTTTCGCTCATTCTCACGGCCCCGGTGGAGGCGTTGCATGGCCTGGGGCTGCCGCGCAGTCTTTCGGCCATGCTGGTCATGGCGGTGCTGATCGGCGTCATCGGCGTGGCGCTGAATCTGCTGTGGACGCCGGCGCAGAACTGGTGGGCCTCGGCGCCACAGACGCTCAGGACCATCGAGCGCAAAGTGCGTCCTATTTCTCAGTTCATGACCCGCGTGGAGGCGCTGACCGATCGCGCCGATCAGCTGGCTGAGCCTGGAGCCTCCGGCCCGCACGCGGCCCGCGGCGCGCCGGTAGCCGCCGCGCCGGCGAGTGATGCCTCCTCGGCCGAGGCGCGCACGCCCATGGCGGTGCAGCT
>DASXLF010000157.1:0-1655 GCA_036496405.1 Steroidobacteraceae bacterium
ATCCCGTCGGAGACGAAGCCCGCCGTCGAGGGATTGCTGCTGGTGGTCTGATTCAAGTTGATCGTCACGTTGCCAATCAAGACGGTCGTGTGAAACGCGCTCTCCGGCCCGAACACGGCGTTGATCATGCTCGCCATGTCAGCAACGACAATGTGATCGCTTTGCGCCAGCGCCTTGATGCCCTGATTCACCTGGTCGATCGCATTGGCTACCAGCTGCCGCTGCGCGGGATTTGTATAGGCCGCCTGCACGGCCGGAGCGATGCCATAGTCGGGCAGGGTGGCGACCCCCATCTTCACGCCGGTTGGCAGCACGTCGCCCAGCGCGGTGCTAATATTGGCGACGACCCCGCTGACGTAACTGTTGATCTGCGCCGTGTTCCACGTGCCGTTATAGATGCTGTCGTAGGCCGTGCTGCCGGGCGCGAAGTCATTGGCACCGATGACGAGCATGGCGTAGCCGATACCAGCCGAAGGAATCTGGCCGGCCAGTCCCGTGGCCTGGCCGCCGCTAAGCACCGTCGCGCTCGTAGCGCCCGACAGGGCCCAGTTGTAGGCGAAACCCTGATTGCGCGGCGCTGCATAGCTGCCGCTGGCGCCAAAATTGACCGTTCCGGCGGTGGCCAATTGCTCGACCCAGTTGGCCGCGTATCCCCGGCCGTTAAACTGATACTCGTCGCTCAGGCTGTCGCCCATCACACCCAGCGTAATCGGCGCGCCTAGCGCGGGCGAAGCAGTCGCGCCGCTGAGCGCGACCGCGACAAGTGCCAGGCCCACGAAACCGCGCCCGCTCGGCCGACACTGCCACGGTGTCCACAGCCTGATCATCGTCGCTTCTCCCTGCCGGCTGCCTCGGATCAATCGAGCATCGAGCCCGCTGAATTCGCTGAGCCCGACTATACTGACAGCGCCAAGAAAAAACAACCAAATAAACGAGTTCAACGTCAGCCCGTTTCCGCCGAGCCTGCCCGCTCAAACCCTCGCCGCCAGCGCTTGCTCCATGCGCTGAAAAACGTCCTCCCAGTCGCCCGGTTGGCGTTGGCGAAACAGCCGCACCGACGGATACCAGGGGCTGTCGTCGCGGTTGAGCATCCACCGCCAGTCGGGCGTCGCGGGCAGCGCGATCCAGGTGGGCACTCCCAGCGCGCCGGCAAGGTGTCCTGCAGCCGAATCGCAGGTGACAATCAGGTCCAGACTCTTCACGATCGCCGCCGTTTCGTAAAAGTCTCCCAAACGCTCGCCCAGATCGTCGATTGGCATGGAGTCCGCCAACGGCGCCAATTGCTCGCGGCCGGCGCCCATCTGCAAGCTGATCAGCCGCACGCCCGGCACTCGGCCCAATGGCGCAAAGTGGCGCAAGGCGATGGAACGAAAGCGATCCCGCGCGTAAGTCGCGCTCCCCTGCCAGGCAATGCCGATCTTGAATGTTCCGCCGCCAGCCAGCGCGCCGCGCCAATGCTCGACCCGCGCTGCGTCAGGCGATACATAGGGAATCGGCGCCGGGATCGTGTCCACGGTCATTGAAAAAATCGCGGGCAGGCTCATCAGCGTGGCATGATAGTCAAACGCGGGCATCGGCTCGCCACAGACTCTGACGACGTCGACGCCAGGGCAGGTTCGCAACAAGTGTGCCAGTGGCTGTTGGCACTCCACCAC
>DASXLF010000158.1:0-5400 GCA_036496405.1 Steroidobacteraceae bacterium
CGCCAATGGTGAACTTGTTGGAATTGCCGCTGCCGATGCCGGTACACCCGGTGGGGGCCAGCCCGAAGTCGGCGTTGTTCAGGAATTCGTCGTTGGCGAAGTCGCGCGACCTGCCCGCCACCGGATCCTGCTCGTGGTAAGTGAAATAGCCGGTGATATTGCCATCACCGCCGGCGACGTTGGTACCCATGACCACCGACAGATCACGATGTTCGCCATCGGTGATGTTGCCGCTGGGGACCGGGGTGAAGGCGCTGTCGGTTTCCTGGTTCTGTGCCCAGGTCTCATGGTTGTCGTGTTGGTAAAAGCCATATTCGCCGTCGACTTGCACACCCTCGAAGTTCTTCTTCATGACGAAGTTGATCACGCCCGCGATGGCGTCGGATCCGTAGGTCGCCGAGGCGCCGCCAGTGACCACATCGATGCGCTCAATCAGCGGCGCGGGAATCTGGTCCAGGTCCGAAGCGACGTTGGGGTTGGCGGTGTTCGGATCGCCAGGGCCCAGGCGCCGGCCGTCGATCAGCACCAGGGTGCGTTGCGGGCCGAGACCGCGCAGGTCAGCAGTCGCAATACCGCCCGGTGCGTTCAGCGGGGCGGAGTTGTTGCCCAGATCCGACCCCGGGCTGATCATGGTCTGAGGCAGACGGTTGATGATGTCGGTGGTATCGGTCAGGCCCTGCTGCTCGATTTCGGTGGCACTCGTCACCTGAATCGGGCTGGTGGCCGTGATATTGGCCGGCACGGGAATACGAGAACCCGTCACCACCACTTCTTCCATGACGGGGGCGGCGGTGGTATCGGTGGTGTCAGTGGCGGTATCCGCCGCCTGGGCCGCCGAACCAATCAACCATACGGCGCATACGCCGCCCAAAATAGATTTCAACAGGACGCGAACTGATCCGTGCCTGGCTTGTCCAATGCCAGGAGGAGTGTTCCCCGGTGAACTTTGCATGATGATCTCCCTAATGCGGTACAAATTGTCCGGGTTCCGCTCCGCGATCTGCGAACCGTTTCCGAACAGTGATTGCGTTGCTTACTCGACGCAGCCCAGACCCACGCTCTTAATGAACCGGCGTTACCGATGACAGACTGATTTCGACTTTGAGCATTCGAGACTGAGGCTTCCCCTGAGTGTGGGCGATAGCATAAACAATATTTCACGCGACACAATCACTTGTCGCAGCGGCGCAACAACAATTTAATGTGGCCGTTATTGCCGCATTCCCCTTGCGGACACGGCTCGCTTCCGCTCTACTTGGTGGTTGACTGCCCTCCAGAATCCCCCTCCGACCCTGTTTCTAATTCACCACACCTCTAAGCCAACCGTATTTGCCGTGGCGCGCGCCGACAAAAAAGCCGTCTCAATGGGCGTCCGTGCGCACGCCATTACCGCTGTCGTTTTCGCCACGCTGCTGGCCGGTAGTGCCTGGGCTGCCCCCAAGGAGCAGCCGCGGCTGCGTGAAATCGCCACCGCTGCCGATCCGGCTCAGTTACGCGCGAGCATTGAGGCGCTGGTGTCGTTCGGCACGCGCCACACACTATCGGATACCGCCTCGCCGACGCGCGGCATCGGCGCCGCCCGTCGCTGGGCGCAATCGCGTTTCGAGCAGATCTCCCGCGACTGTGGCAGCTGCCTCGTGGTGTTCACGCCTTCCCAGAGCGTCACCGGCCCGCGCGCGCCGGCCGGGGCCGAGATCGTCGATGTGGTTGCCATACAGAAGGGCAGCAGCGATCCCGAGCGCGCGGTGGTATTGACCGGGCATATCGATTCGCGCGTCACCGATGTCATGAATGCCAACGCCGATGCGCCGGGTGCCGATGACGACGCCTCGGGCGTCGCGGTAGTGCTCGAGGCGGCGCGGATTCTGAGCCGCTACAAATTCCAGGCCACGATCGTCTATGGCGTGCTGTCGGGCGAAGAACAGGGGCTCTATGGCGGCAAACTGCTCGCCGATTACGCCGGGCTACAGCACTGGCGGGTCGAGGCGGATCTGAACAACGACATCGTCGGCGCTTCGGTGGGCCAGAATGGTGTCGCCGACAATACCCGCGTGCGCCTGTTCTCCGAGGGCACTCGCGATACCGAAACCGCGGAGGACGCCAAACATCGGCGCTTCGAAGGCGGCGAGAACGATTCCGCCTCGCGCAATGTGGCCCGTTACGCCAAGTCGGTGGCCGAGGCCTACATCCCCAACTGGACGGTGGCGCTGGTGTACCGCCTGGACCGCTTCGGGCGCGGCGGCGATCATTCGGCGTTCAACGCCGACGGCTATCCAGCGGTGCGCTTCAGCGAAAATGCCGAGGACTATCGCCACCAGCACCAGGACCTGCGCACCGAGGGCGGGGTCGCCTATGGCGACACCATTGATCATGTGGATTTCAACTATCTGGCCCGGGTTGCGGCCACCAATATGTTGGCCGCGGCAGCCATGGCATCCGCGCCGGCACCTCCCGGGCAGGTAAAGATTGCGGGCGCGGTCACCCCCGATACGCAACTGACCTGGAGCGCCGCTCCGGCATCATCGGATGTGAGCTATCGGGTGTATTGGCGCGATACCACCGAGCCCGGCTGGACCCATTCAAAGGATGCCGGCACTGCCGGGTCGCTTACGCTGATGAATGTATCGCTCGATGACTGGGCGTTCGGAGTCGCCAGCGTATCCGCTGACGGTTATGAGAGTCCCGTGGTCTTCCCAGGCCCGGCTGGAGCTTTCCCGGCGCCTTGAACTCAATGCCTCGCCGGCCCCTCCGGCGCGGACCCAAACAGGGCGTGGCGGACTTGGTCGCCGACGCGAATTCCGAGCCTGCTGCATTCACCACCGCTCAGTTCCAGCACCGCCTTGACCGGCAGCGGGGTGGTAATGATCGCCTCGGACTGCGGCGTCGCGCGTTCGCGGATATACACCACGCGTCCGTGGCTGTCGATGAACAGCATGTCCAGCGGAATCAGCGTGTTCTTCATCCACATGCTCATCACCCGCGGCGTCTGCTGCGGAAACAGCATGCCCCAGTCAGGCGGCAGCCATTTCAGGAACATCAGCCCCTGTTCCGAGCGTGCCGGTGTATCGGCGACCCAGGCGCTGAACCACTCGCGGCCGCCGTGGGTACGGATGTCGAGCACCGTGTTGGGAAACTGATCGAGGCTCTCCGGTGCCTGAGCGGGATGCACCGGCCGTGCGCCGAGCGCCAGCCCCATGAGAGCCAGCAGGCAAGCAGTCGCCCGCCTGCGGATGGATTGAGTCATTGCGTCACTCGGTATCGATCATGGTGCCGGCGAAATCAAAGCGGCTCAGCAGCAGCGCGTCGCCGCCATCGACCGCGGCCACGGGGGCAATGCAGAATCCACGGCCCACTACCCGCAGTGTATGGGTAGTGAGCGGCGAACGCGTGAGCTGGTCAATAGTGCATTTGTCCTCACCGCGTGTCGAATACAGCTTGCTCTCGCCCTCGAAGATGATGGTCACGTTTGCCGGCAGGGCGCCGGCGCTGTCGCCGCTCGCCTGCCCGCCTATGCCGAACACGAAGCGCAGGCGATGGCCGTCCGCTTGCGGCGGTCCGGCGAAGGCAAGCCGAATACCGTGCCCATCGGGGCGCGGACCGCCATCGCATTGCAGGTCATTGTTGCGCCAATCGATGTCCAGGTTCCTGGCCCCGCGCAGGCGCGCGCGCAGGTAGCCATCGTGCGTGGGCAGACAACCGGCAACCGGCGCGGCGGCCGCATGCGCAGCCGGATGCCGCGCGCAATCGCTTAACGCCAGTGCGACCAGCATCGTCATCAGCATTCGCAACAGCACAGCGGTTGGGTGATCAGTCACGGGGTGCACGGGGGGCGGGGCAGTATAGCCGTGCGCCGCGGCTGCACCACCATGCGCGAGCGCGACTTTGCGCACACGGCTGGAGCACGTCAGCTGCTAGACTTTTTTCGCTATGGACCGTAGAAAATTCCGCACTCGCGCCGGGATGGCGAAGCAACTGATTGAAATATATCCTGTTGTTCCCACGATTCTCTCGCGCCTGCCGGAGCTGTCGAACAACCTGTTCTTCAGCTGGCATCGTCCAACGCGTGCCTTGTTCGAGGACCTGGATCCGGAACTGTGGAAGCAGGCCGGCGGCAACCCGCGGCTGATACTGCGCTGCATAAATCAGGAGAACCTCGATCGCGCCGCGGCCGATGCGGACTACCGCGAGCGCTACCGTCAGGTGCTTGCCACTTTCGATGCCTACCTGGCGGCGCCGGCGCCGCGGGTCGATGAGCCGCTGATCGCCTACTTCTGCGCCGAGTACGGCTTTCACGAGAGCTTCCCGATTTATTCCGGTGGCCTCGGCATCCTGGCCGGCGATCACTGCAAGGCCGCCAGCGACGAGCGGCTGAATTTCGTGGCCGTGGGCCTGCTGTATACCGAAGGCTATTTTATTCAGTCGGTCGACGCCGATGGCGTGCAGCACGCCAATTATGTGGACACCGATCCGCGCGACCTGCCGGTCGAGGCGGTTCGGGATCAGGCCGGTCAGTGGCTGCGCGTGCAAGTGCCCATCGCCGGGCGCAGCGTCTGCGCGCGCCTCTGGCGGGCGCGCGTCGGTCGGGTAACGGTGTACTTGCTGGATACCAACTGCCCGGAAAATTCCGGCGAGGATCGCGAGATCACGCATCGACTGTACGGCGGCGATGCCTCCGTGCGCATCCGTCAGGAGATGATTCTAGGGCTGGGTGGCGTGCGGGCGCTGCGGGCGCTGGGGCTGGCTCCTGCCACCTGGCACATGAACGAAGGCCACGCGGCATTTCTGATCCTCGAGCTGGCACGTGAGGGACTCGGGCGCGGGTTGGATTTCTCCGCGGCGTTGGAGATGGCTGCCGCCCAATGCGTGTTCACGACCCATACGCCGGTGGCGGCCGGTCACGATGCCTTCGATATCGGATTGTTCTCCAATTGCTTCCAGGATGTGGTGGCGGAACTCGGCGTCCCCATGGAGCGCGTGCTGTCACTGGGCCGCGCAGCGCATGCCCCCGACAGCTTCAACATGACCCATCTGGCACTGAATGGCGCGCGCCGCATGAATGGCGTGAGCCGGATACACGGCGTGGTGTCAGCGCGGCTGTGCGCCGACCATTGGCCGGAGGTGCCCGCGGAAGAGAATCCGGTGGGCTACGTGACCAACGGCGTACATGTGCCGACCTTCCTGGCGCACCCCTGGAGCCGCTTCTTCGACAGCAAGCTCGGCGCCCAGTGGCGCGAGCGTCTGTCCGACGTATCCTTCTGGCGCGCGCTTGAAAGAGTAGCCGATGCGGATTACTGGCATACCGCGCAAGGCGTCAAGTCACGCATGCTCGCCGGCGTGCGCGCGCGCCTGCAGCGCGAATATGCGGCCAAAGGCCTGAGTCAGGCGCAATTGCGACATATT
>DASXLF010000159.1:0-1782 GCA_036496405.1 Steroidobacteraceae bacterium
TCGAGGTTCCTTGTCGTTCATGCGGGATCGGTGGCAGTGCGGATCAGGTCGAGGGCCGGCCCTTCATGGCGGTCGACCAGTTCGGCGCCTAGCACGTCGTGCCAGTACGACTCCGAGCCGCCGGCCTGGCGCCACGCATGCAGGCGGCGTGTGTAGAGCTGCAGGTCGTATTCCTCGGTGAAGCCGATGGCCCCGTGGATCGAATGGCCCAGCGATGCCACTTCGAGTGCGGCCTCGCTCGTGCGCGCCTTGGCGATGGCCACGCGCAAACGATTGCCGCTGCAGCCCAGCTGCGCGGCCGTGCGCGCGGCGAACACCTGCTCGGAGATCACACTGAGCTGATGCTGGATCGCCTGGAACTTGCCGATGGGTCGGCCGAACTGGTTGCGATCGTTGGCGAACTGCAGCGTGCGCGTGAACACGCTGGCGAGCGCGCCCGCGAGTTGCGCGGCGAGCACGCTGGCTTGCAGCGTGTGCAGGTCGGCGCGCGGCAGCACATGGGCACCGATCATCGCGGCGGGCGCCCACGTCAGCGTGGCGTCGAGCTTTGCAACAGCGGCGTCGGACATCGCTGCGTTCACGGGCAACAGCAGGCAGGCGTCGGCTGTCTGCGCCAGCACCCAGTCAGCCACGCGACCGGCGCTGGTGCGCTCGCACGCCAGCGCGCCGTCGGCGCCTTTGCGCGCGGTCGCCAGCGCGATGCTGCCATACGGGCGCTGCAGTCCGGCGCGCGCCAGCAGAGCGCGCGCCACCATGGTCTCGGGCAGCGGTACTGGCAAAACGAAGTTGCCACAGAGTTCGAGGAGCGGGAAGGCTTCGGTCAGCGAGAGCCCCGCGCCGTCGTCAGCCTCGGGCAGCAGCGTATCGGCAAAACCCGATTCCTCGATCGCCTCCCACAGGGTTTCGGCAGATTGACCGTGCTCGATCTCGCGCACGGCTTGTGGCGTGCAACGGTCCGTCAGCAGGCCACGCAGCGCGTCGATGTAGATGTCGTCCATCGTCGTGTTCCTTGTCTGTCTTCAGCGCAGGCCAAGGCCGCGCGCAATCATGCCGCGCAGGATGTCGCGCGTGCCGCCGCGCAGCGAGAATGACGGCGCGACCTGAGTCACGTAATCGAGTGTGCGCAGCAGTTCGAGGGGAATGCTCTGCCCTTCGCGCGCATGCAGGTCGTCTGCGATGGCCGCCGGGATCAGCTGCTCGACGCCGGTGCCCAGGTCCTTGACGAGCGCGGCCTCCACGATGGGGCTGCCGCCTTGCGCCACCTTGTCTGTCACGGCCAGAGACATGGCGCGCAGCGGGGCGAGCTGGCTCAGGATCTTGCCGGCCAGTCGCACCGACGAGGGCGTGCGACCCGCCTCGGTGCGCACGAAGGCCAGCCATTCGTCGAACAGCACGATGCTGGAGAACAGCCGCTCCGGGCCGCTGCGCTCGAAGGCCAGCTCGGCTGTCACCTGCTCCCAGCCGCGCCCTTCTTCGCCGATCAGTGCATCGGGCGCGAGCGCCACGTTGTCGAAGAACACCTCGCAGAAATGCGAGTCGCCCGAGAGATCGGTGATGGGTCGCACGGTGACGCCCGGCAGCGTCAAGTCGACAATGACCTGCGACAGGCCCTTCTGCCGGTCCTGCGGTTCGCCCGAAGTGCGCACCAACGCGATCATGTAGTGGCAGTGGTGCGCGTTGGTGGTCCAGATCTTCTGGCCGTTGAGCGTGAAGCCGACGTCGTTGCGCACCGCGCGCGTGCGCACGCTGGCCAAGTCGGAGCCGGCGTTCGGCTCGCTCATG
>DASXLF010000160.1:0-3061 GCA_036496405.1 Steroidobacteraceae bacterium
CCAGCAATTGCCAGTCTGTTATTTCGTACGCCTACTAAGTTCCTACATCGACTGTTCTTACGGCGGCGCCGACTGAAGCGCGACTAGGCTGACAGTAGATATCTTTTTTCGCCAGGCTTCTGGCGACATGCGAAAGGGAAGCAGGAGAGCCATTAGTTTCTCGCTGGGCGCCGAAGTCGAGTAAGAACCCTTCGCCCATGACTGTGTTGCCGTCCACTTCATTGTATCGGCCACTTGGATTGCTTCCGCGTAAGTAAGCGCAAAGCTCTGCGCAAGCTCTGGAGCGCGAAGGCCCCAGACGTACGCGATTACAAGATTAGATATCTTCGCGTACTTGGCATCTATCGAAAATGCGCTCGTGGATGCGGCCTTCATTTGAATGGGGACGGCAGCGAATTTTGACGCCGAAGCAGCAAGATCAACGTAGGCAATTAGATCGACGCCTCTGTCTCTGAGCGGTTCTGCCACTTCCAGTCCGGCCATAAGCAGCTCGTCAATTAGGCGGTTGCGCCCAAGAATCTCAATCGTCTGCGTATCCATGGTATCCGCCAGGTGAGGAGTGTTCTACGATCCATCGTAAGCGGGTTGCGGCGCTCAGTCGGCAAACATTTCCTGCAGCACCTTTAGGGCGGCACTGAGCGCCACCGCGCTTCACCACGACAAGGCTTCATCCTCGGCGTTGGCAAATGGCCGCTCTCCAGTCCCACCTGAGCCAGCACCGAGCCCAGCTTTCTGATGATGGTTTTCATGACGCTGGTCAATTCATTCACACGTGGTTACAACAAACTTGTGCCGCATGGTAGTCGAGTACTCAATCGAATACCCATTAGAGCCGCAGCTTTTGTCATCAGCGCCTCAATTCATCGCCGCTATCGCCTGCGGGCCTTCGCCGCGCCAGCCGCCGGTAGCCCAGCCAGACACCGGTCACGGCCGACAGCGTGACACCGGTCAACAGCAGCAGCATCACGGCATCCCATCGCGGGCGCTCTCTCAAGGCTGCGGAGAAATCCCACCGGTGCAGTCCCTCATGCCACCAGCGATAGTCCCGGGCACCGCGATCAATCTTGGCCAGCAGCTCGCCCGACTGCGGATCCAGGTAATAACGGGTGGCGAAGCGATCGCGGCTCACCACCCGGTATACCGGCAGCGACACCACGTCGCGGTGATGACTGAAGTAATACTCATCTTCATGCCACAACAGCGCCGGCGGCGTGGGCGCTTGCGCACTGCACAGTGCGGTCGCGATGCGCGCCAGGTCCTCGTGCCCCAGCGGCGCCGGCTCTGCGTTGGCATTGAAACGCTGGCGCTGCGCATTCGCGCCAGTGGCCATCACAAACAACTGCCCGTCGAGCGGCGCGCTGCGAATCGACGATGCGTTGACTGCGTGCGCCGCCAGCGCCCGCAATGCCGCCTTCACCTGGGCACCGGACGGTGCCGGGCCGGTGAGCGCCGAGCGCTCCGCCTGCGCGCTGCCCGACTCGAGCCAGCCCCACGGATTCAGCGACAGTAATCCGCTCAGCACCCACGACAGTGTCAACAAGCCGAACAGCACTCCCGCGGCGTGATGCCAGAGCGTGAGGCCGTGATAGGGCGAGAAGCGCCCGGGCGGCCGGCGTAACCACTGGCGAACGCCCAGGAACAGTCCCGTACCGGCGAGAAAGCAGCCGAGCACGGAGGTGGCGATCAAAATAAACCGCCACCAATGCGTCTCGCGGCGCAGCTGCGCGAAGTACAGCCAGTGCGGCACCGAGCCCAGCCAGTTCCAAAAGCGCTGGTGCGCGGTCGTGTACTGCACCGCGCGGCCGGACCGGCTCGAGACGTACAGCTCGCTGCCCAGCTCGTCTCCGAGACTGAAGTGATACAGCGGCCGTGCCGAATCCAGATCCCCGGCCACGGTCCACTCGTCGTAATCGATCAGCCCCAGATCCCTGACCGCGGATGCCGTCCCCGGCGCATAGGATTCGGCCACGCTGCGCGCCTGTGCGGGAGAGACGCGAATCGCAGCCCCGCTGCTCAAATCGATCAGCGCATCGCGCGCGTGCCCGCCGCGCAGCCACAGCACCGGATGCCCGGCCAGCATCTCGATCGCGAAATCACTCACCGGCGCGGCGTCCGCGAGCGCCTCATCGGCGAGCTGGCAGCAGTGACTCCAGGCGATGGGCGAGAGCTTTGCGACCCGGAGATTCGCGCTCAGAACCGGATAGCTCACATACATCATGACGATGCCGGACAGGCACCACATGGCCATCAGCGCGCCGACCGCAATCCCCAGATACCGATGCAGCAGGAACAGCGGACGCACTAATCGTTGCTACCGAAAAGCGTACGTGTAGTTGACCTCGACGGTGCGTGGCGGCGCCAGATCATGATCGACGTAGGTCGAACCATCGCTGTCGGCGACTCCGAAGCCCAGGGCGGTGTAGTACACGTGATTGAACACATTGTTCAGGTGCAGATCGATGCGGTGATGATGCTCCGTATCCAGGAAAATCCGGCCACCGAGATCCACCACACTGTAATTGCCGTAGCCGAAGCGGCCGTTGCCGGCGCCCAGCGGTTCATCGTCGACATCACCCATGTGAACCAGCGTGATGCTGGCACCGTAGCGGCTGGTGGGATGATAGTCGAGGCTGGCCTTCACTTGCGTCACCGGAATCTGATCGAACTGCACCTCCGAGCCGGTCTGGCGGCTGCGGCTATAGGTGCCACTGAGATTGCCGGTCAGCGTGTTGCTGATCGCGGCCGCGAGCGTCAGCTCGGCGCCGTGCACGGTGACATCGCCCGTGACGTTACCGAATACCAGCTGATCGGTGGTCGCATCCAGGCTCTGGAAGTCGATCAGATTCCTGATCTGGCGATAGAAGCCGATCGCCTCCCAGCTCAGCGGCAAGCTACCGATGGGCAGCACACCGCCCATGGACACATTGGCGTTGCTGCTGGTCTCGGGTTTCAGATGGGGATCGCCGCGCTCGTCCTCGGGATCGTTGGCGAACAGCTCCTCGGCCGTGGGCAACCGGAACGCCGTGCCGACATTGGCCTTCAAATAAAGCGTTTTCGACAG
>DASXLF010000161.1:0-1971 GCA_036496405.1 Steroidobacteraceae bacterium
AAGGCCTCTGCCTGCTCGCGGCGTTCGCCAAAACGTACGACGAACTTGCCGAAAGGTTCGGAATGCGTGAGGTTCAGCCCACCACGACCCGCGAGCAGGAACTTGCGCCCGACGGACGGCATGGCGTCGTACAGATGCACCTGCATGCCGCGCGCGCTGAGCACCTCAGCCGCCATCAATCCGGCGGGACCACCGCCGACCACGGCAACGTTTTTTTCTTGAATCATTCGAGTGTCACCAGTTCGCCCTGCCCGGTCAGGAATGCGGCGCGGACAGTCTCGCCGGGATAAGCCTCTTGTACCGCATCGCGATAGCGGCTCAGTTGAGCGATCAAGGCTGCGTCGCGTTCGGGGCGCGCGGCGGACTTGTAGTCGAGCACCCACCACGCGCCACTCTCGCGATGGCGCACCAGGCGATCGATGCGCAGCGTCTGGCCTTCATGGATCAAGGTGACTTCGTTGCCGTGCCAGTCCAGCGCTTGGGCGTCCCATGCCCAGGCGCCTGCACCGGCACGTATACGCTCCGCCAGTGCGGCAGCGGCACGCGTGGCGTGCAGGTCAAGCGCGAATTCACGCGCTGCTGCACGCACGTGTTCGGTCGGCAGCGGAGCGCCCGGCTGGGCCCATTCGAGCAACCGGTGCATCGCCTGCCCGAGCGCCGAAGCGCGTGTCTCGGCATCACGGACCTGAGGTACGACGGGGTGCCGCTCATCGACCGTCGCCAAGGCGGGCATCTCCAGCATCTCGAATTCGACCGGCGCAGATGCGGCGGAAACGGCTGCTGCCACCGGTGCCACATCGTCCACCAGTTCGCTGCGTGCTTCCAGCCGCGCCCACCAGCTTTGGCCGCTGGATCGCGCGGCAGCGACAGCAGAGACGACCAGTTCAGTCCTCGTGCGGGTCGTCGCGACGTAGAGCGCATTGATTTCCTCGCGGTGTCTTGCGGCCTGCTCCTGCGCAAGATCTTCGGTCGAGCATGCGGGCGGATTCTTTTCGCTCGCCATGAACACGAAGCGCTCGGGCGCGACGGCATGGCCCGGCCACTTCACGAGGACGCCCATGGTTTGCGCGCGCTGCGCCGAGGTGTCGGTATCCAGAAGCAACACCAATTCCGCCTCCAAGCCCTTGGCGCCATGGACAGTCAGCAATTGAACAGCATCGGTGACAGCCACCGAAGGCGCCCTGACACCTCCGGCGCGCAATGCACGCACCAGGCCGTAGGGAGTTGCGAAACGCGCGCCGTCGAGTTCGAGCGATGCCGCCAACAGGCCGCGCAGATTGGCGAGCACGCTGGCCCGCATGGCCGTTGGCGCCGCCGCGGCGAAGGTCGAGAGGACGTTGGCATCGTGATAGATCGCGCTCAACGCGTCGTGTGGCGGCAAAGTGTCCAGCCACTGCTGCCACTTCCGCAGTCTTGCGCCGATTCCGGCGAGCGGTGTGGGTTGCTCCGGCATCTGCAGCACGTCGAACCAGCTCTTCCGCAATTCGCGTTGCTTCAGCGCGATCTGCACGAGCGCGTCATCGTCGAGCCCGAACAAGGGCGATTTCAGCGTCCGCGCGAGCGACAGGTCGTGGTCCGTCGACACCAGCGCATCGATGAGCGCGACCACGTCTTGCACTTCCGGCGCGTCGTTCAGTTCGTTCTTTTCCGGCTGCTGGACGGCGATGTGCAGCTTGCGCAACTCATCCTGCATCACGGCCAGCCGGCTGCGGCGCCGCGCCAGCACCATGATCCGGCTCGGCGCGAGCCCGCCTGCGATGCGCCCTGCAATCCAGCGAGCCGCCTGCTCGCATTCCTTCTGCAGCAGCTTTTCTTCCGGCAGGACACGTGGCGTGGTGAGGCTGTCGCGCCAGGGCAGCGCACCGTCCGTCGTTGCGTCGTCGGGCGCCGGAACGCTTGCAATCGCGTCGCGTTCGATCAGCGGCAGCTTGCGAATGTGACCCGGCACGCTCGACTCTGTCGTGTGATCGC
>DASXLF010000162.1:0-5831 GCA_036496405.1 Steroidobacteraceae bacterium
GTCTTCCAGATCGACGTCAGGGCGCCGGCGCGAGGAGATGACGGCGCAGGCCAGGTCGCTGCGTTCGCCCAACGGCGTGCGCGCGCAGAAAAACAGTGCTTTGCGGCCGGTCTTGAGCTCGCGTTCCAGAAACTGAGAGCTGACCTCGAGCCCGAAGGCGTCCTGGATGTCCTGGATATAGCGCCGTTCTTCGGGTCCGAACTCGCCCTGGCTCAGCCACAGCAGCTCGCCATGGGCATCGTGCAGTGACAGCCGCCGCACGCGCAGAGGGGCCAGCAGGCGCACCAGGCGCCGGCCCAGAAGTCCAGCCGCATCGCGGCGCTCGGCGGCGGCGGCGCTGGCGGCATCGCTTACGGCATGGTCAGTTTGTGAGTCGCTCATCGTTACAATAGTGACAGGGCGCGGACTGGCGCGGCGTGACAGCGCTCGCGTTCCGGTACGCTTACACGGGTCCGTCCATACTTGTCATATTGCATGTTTCAAGCACCCCTCAAAGACCTGCGATTCGTGCTCCATGACCTGCTGTGCGTGCAGGAGCTCGCGGAATTGCCGCGCTATGGCGAGTTCTCGGGCGAACTGGCCGATTCGGTGCTGGAGCAGGCCGCGCGCTTCGCCGAGCAGGTGCTGGCGCCGATCAACGTCCTGGGCGATATCCGGGGCGCGCGCTACGTCGACGGCTCGGTGCAGATGCCGGCCGAGTTTCGCAGTGCCTACAAGCAGTACGTCGCCGACGGCTGGCCGCTGCTGAGCACCCCGCCGGCCCACGGCGGCCAGGGATCGCCGCTGGTGCTGGCGGTGGCGGCGGAAGAAATCTGGTTTGGCGCCAACCTCGCCTTCATGCTGTGCCCGCAGCTCTCGCGCGGCGCGGTGGATGCGCTCGAGGCCGTGGCCACGCCCGCTCTGCAGGCCATGCTGTTGCCCAAACTGGTCAGCGGCGAGTGGACCGGCACCATGAATCTTACCGAACCGCAGGCCGGCTCGGATCTGGGTGCAATCCGCACGCGTGCGCGCCCTGACGGCGAGCACTACCGGATCTCCGGGCAGAAAATATTCATCACTTACGGTGAGCACGACCTCGCCGACAACATCGTGCACCTGATGCTGGCGCGCATCGATGGTGCGCCCGCCGGGGTCAAGGGCATGTCGCTGTTCGCGGTGCCGAAGCGGCTGATCAATGCCGACGGCAGCCTGGGCGAGATCAACGACGTGCGCTGCGTGTCCATCGAGCACAAGCTGGGCATCCATGCCAGCCCGACCTGCGTCATGTCCTATGGCGATGGCGGCGGCGCGCTCGGCTATCTGGTGGGCGAGCCGCATCACGGGCTGGAATACATGTTCATCATGATGAATGCCGCGCGCCTGTCGGTGGGGGTGCAGGGCATAGGGTTGTCGGAGCTGGCATTGCAGCAGGCGAGCCAGTGGGCGCACAGCCGCGTTCAGGGCCGGCCCATCGCCGCCAGGATTGGTGCCAAGGGCGCGGCCCAGAGCAAGAGCCCGGCGTTGCCGATCATCGCGCATCCGGATGTGGCGCGCATGCTGCTGACCATTCGTGCCAACGTTGAAGCCATGCGCGCGTTAGCGTTGTACGCGGCGCTGTCGCTGGACCGCGGGCGCGCGGATACCGATGCCGCGCGCGCGCAGGCGGCGCAGACGCGCGGAGAATTACTGATTCC
Organism: Steroidobacteraceae bacterium; assembly: GCA_036496405.1. Lineage (GTDB taxonomy): Bacteria > Pseudomonadota > Gammaproteobacteria > Steroidobacterales > Steroidobacteraceae > FEN-1191. The sequence continues at coordinate 1,674 of DASXLF010000162.1, forward strand.
CATCGTCAAGGGCTGGAGCACCGATCTGGGCGCGGAACTGGCCTCGCTGGCCATGCAGATTCACGGCGGCATGGGATTCATCGAGGAAACCGGCGTGGCACAGACCCTGCGCGACGTGCGCATCACCTCGATCTACGAGGGCACCACCGGCATACAGGCCAACGATCTGCTGGGGCGCAAAATCGGCCGCGATCGCGGCGCGGCCATGGCCGCTCTGCTGTCCGACATGCTGCGCGAGCTCAACGACGTGCGCGGCAGCGATGCGGCCATGCGCAGCGTGCGCAATCTCACCATCGAGGCGATCACGGTATTGCGCGATGCCACCGAAGCGCTGTTGTACCAGTACGCGGAGACCCCCGCGCGTGCCTATGCGGTATCGGTGCCGTATCTACATCTGTGCGGCCGGGTGCTCGGTGGAGCGTTGATGGCGCGCAGTGCCGCGGTCGCGGCGCGCAAGCTGACCGAGGGCAGCGACGACGACAAGTTCTATCGCGCCAAACTGCAGAGCGCGCGCTTCTACGCCGAATACCTGTTGCCGCTGAGCCTGAGCCTTGCGCGCACCATCAAGTCCGGCGGCGCCAGTGTGGTGGACGCGAATTCCGAGCTGATCTGAATTCAGCCGATCTGGCCGAGCCGGGGTTCGGCGAGCTAGGGGCCCGCGCCGAGCACCGGCACCATGTTCGCCAGCAGGAATTCCACGAATTGGCGGATCGCCGACGAACCGGCGGAGGTGCCGGCGTACACGGCCGCGAACTGCAGAGGCTGCGCCAGCGACCAGTCGGGCAGTACCCGTTCCAGCTTCCCCATCGCCAGTCCCTGCCGGCAAAGGAATTCCGGCAGCACGCCGATCCCCAGCCCGGCGGCGGTACTGGAGTGCACCAGCGTCGGATCGCTGACCTGCAGGGCCGGACGCAATCGCACTTCCTGCAATTCACCGTCGCGCCGCAGGCCCAGCGGCGCGGGCTGCGAAGCGCCGGCGCCACGCTGCGCCTCGATGACCCGCAGTACGGTATGAGTGTTGAGATCTCCCGGGGTGCGCGGCCGGCCGTGACGGGCCAGATACGCCGGGGTGGCGCACAGCAGTTGCGGTGGGCTGCCCAGCGGGATGTACAGCAGGTCGGGCTGCGACGGCGGATCATCGCAGATCAGCACATCCCAATTTTCTCCGGGTCCGGTGGGCAGGGCATCGGTCAGCGCCACCTGCAGCTCGATGCCCGGGTAGTGCTCGAGAAAGCGCGGCACCAGCGGTGTCACCAGCATGCGGCCGTAGCCGGCATCCACCAGTACCCGCAGGCGCTGGCTGCCCGCGGCCGTGATGAAGCGGGAGCGGACGGATTCGACTTCGCGCAGCAGCCGCTGGCAATGGGGCTGCAGCAGGCCGCCGGCGGCAGTCAGTGCGACGCGCCGGGTGGTGCGGGTCAGCAGCCGGCTGCCCAGCCGCCGTTCGAGACTGGCGACCGCACGGCTGACCGCGACCTTGGGTACGCCCAGGGCACGCGCGGCAGCGGTGAACGAACCCAGTTCAGCGACATGGGCGAATGCCGCCATCTCCGATGCGAGCCACATATTGTTTCCGTATCAGCGAGATTCTGCTGCCGATAGCGGAAATTGTAGCGCGTGCGAAACAATAGCGCCAGCGGCCCAATGACTATGGAACAGGAGCCCTAGACGGGATTTTCCAGGCTGAAGGCGGCGTTCTCGTCGTTATAGGCGAACACCTCGCCGTAGCGCGCCAGGCTGACCACCGCCCGCAGGGTCTGCTCGGCATCGTCCTCGCCCATGAAGTCTTCGAGCTCATCGATGAAGCGGCTCTTGCGGGCGGCGTGCGAGGCGCGCTCGTCGAGCACGCGGCGGATGTGCGCCGCCAGGGGTACATAGGTCAGCAGGTGGCGGGCGAAGATGCGCTTGCGTTCATCGAGCCCGGCGTTGGCAAAGTGCACACCGGCCTCGGTAAGGCGAATGTCGCCGCCTTCGACTTCGGCGAAGCGCATGAGCTGCAGGGTCTCGGCCACCGGGAACAGTTCGTCGATTTCCATCTGCAGGTCGGAGGCGATCTTGGGCAGGTCGGCGGTGCCGTTGAAGGGCGGCGCGGCCACGGTCTCGACCAGTCCGGAGAGCAGGTTCGAGGACACGCGCGGCAGCACGCTGCCGATGCCCAGTCCCGGAAAGCGCTCGTGGCGGCTGGCGGCGGCGGCACCGGTACGGCGCGCGGTCATCTCGACGTAGATCTTTTCCACCAGTTCGCGAAAGCTCGGATCCAGACGCTTGCGCGGCTGCGGCAGCGTGACGTTGATCTCGCTGAGAATGCGCCCCGGGTTGCTGCCGAACACCAGAATGCGGTCGCACATGAGCACCGCTTCCTCGATGTTGTGCGTCACCAGGATCACGCCCTTGATGGGTGCGCGGCCTTCGGCCCACAGATCGAGGAAGTCGGTACGCAGGGTTTCGGCCGTCAGCACATCGAGCGCCGAGAACGGCTCATCCATGAGCAGCACATCCGGATGCACCACCAGCGCGCGCGCGAAGCCAACGCGCTGGCGCATGCCGCCGGAGAGTTCGCGCGGATACGCGGACTCGAATCCGTCGAGGCCGATCAGGTCGATGGCCGCCAGCGAGCGCTTGCGGATCTCGGCCTTGGCCATGTGCTGTGCTTCGAGACCCAGGGCGACATTTTCGAACACGGTCAGCCACGGGAACAGCGCGAAACTCTGGAACACCATGGCAATGCCAGAGGCCGGGCCGTCGATGGGCTGGCCGCGGAACGAGAGCGAGCCGCCGCTGGGTTCGGCGAGGCCGGCGATCAGGCGCAGCAGGGTGGATTTGCCGGAACCGGAACGGCCCAGCAGACCCACGATCTGACCGGCCTTGAGCGTGAGGTTCACGCCTTCGAGCACCAGCAACTCGCCGCCGTCGGGCTTGGCAAAGGCCTTGCGGACATTGTCGACGCTCAGCAGCGCGGCAGTGGTATCGCTCATCACGGAATTCATGCGCGGACTTCCCTGTCAGGTCAGACGAAACTTGCGCTCGGCGTAGTAATACAACGGCCGCCAGAACACACGGTTGATGCACACCACGAACAGACTCATGGTGGCGATGCCGAGAATGATACGGTGGAAATCTCCGGCCGTGGTTGCTTCGGCAATATACGAGCCGAGGCCGTGAGCCTTGACCTCGACGTTACGCCAGCTGGCGAGCTCGGCCACGATGGCGGCATTCCAGGAGCCGCCCGAGGCGGTGATGGCGCCGGTGACGTAATAGGGACACACGGCAGGCAGGGCGACTCGTTTCCACCACAGCCAGCCATGCACGCCGAAATTGTCGGAGGCGTCACGCAATTCCTTCGGCATGGCGCTGGCGCCCGCAATGACGTTGAACAGGATGTACCATTGGGTGCCCAGCACCATCAGCGGCGACAGCCAGACATCGGGATTGAGGCCCCAGATCACGATCAATGACACGGCCAGCGGAAACAGGATGTTGGCCGGAAACGCGGCCAGGAATTGCGCCACCGGCTGCACCCAGCGGGTGAGTCCGGGACGAAGGCCGACATAAACCCCGATGGGCGTCCAGATCACGCTGGCCAGTGCGATTAGCACGACCACACGGATCAGCGTGATCACGCCCAGCCCCATGGCGGTGCCCAGATCGCCCCAGGTGAGATTGGCGTGGGCGAAATCGTAAATCCGCCACGCGCCATAGGCGCCCAGCACCGCCAGGATCGCATACCACACGATATCGCTCCAGCGGCTGTCGCTGCCCTGATGAGCAGCCTTCAGGCCGAACGACGCGGGCCGCAGCCGGTAGCTCCAGCGGATCATCGCGTCGAAAGGCGCGGTCATCACGTCCACCAGTTCCGAACGGCGCAGCATGGTGAGCACCCAGCTTTGCGGCTGATCCTCGGATTGCTCATTGTCGATGCGGAAGCGGTCGGCCCAGGCGATCAGGGGACGGAACAGAAGCTGGTCGTAAATCAGGATCACTACCAGCATGGCGAAAATCGCCTCGAAGATGGCAGGCAGATTTTTCTGCGCGATGGCCACCGCGATCCAAGAGCCGATGCCAGGCAGCGCGATGTTGGTCTTGCCGACGCTGATGGCCTCGGAGATGGTCACGAAGAACCAGCCGCCCGACATGCTCATCATCATGTTCCAGATCAGC